>NZ_DASZBY010000083.1:0-189006 GCF_035943795.1 Aliidongia sp.
CGAGGAACAGGCGAGACGACGGCATGGCAACCCCCAAGAGCCCGAACACGCTTCGCTATATGGGAAGGGCTTCCGTCTTTTTCGATCCCGCGCCGATAAGTCTGCTTAAAGACGATTGTCAGTTGTCGGACAAATCGGCACTCTGACGCTCGCGGAAAAGAACCAGAACGAAAGCGTGTCGCACCGCGAGGCGCGCGCGAGGGGAGTGACATGACGCAACCTGTTTCGCCGAAGGTCAGGCGCATGCAGCGGCTGGCTTTGCTGCTGCTGCTGGTGACCGGCGCCATCAACTATCTGGATCGCCAGACGCTCGCGATCGGCAATCCCGAAATCCGCGCCGAATTGGGCCTCAGCATCGAGCAGATGGGCTATCTGCTGGCCGCCTTTTCCTTGAGCTACGCCTTCGCGCAATTGCCGACCGGGGGCTTGGTCGACAAGGTCGGTCCGCGCAAGCTGCTCGGTATCGGGTTGGCGATCTGGTCGGTCGCCCAGGGCTTCGCCGGCTTCGTCAGCGGCTATAGCCAGTTCTTCTATGCGCGCATCGTGCTGGGCATCGGCGAGGCGCCGCAATTCCCGACCGGCGCGCGCGTCGTGTCCAACTGGTTCAACGTACGCGACCGCGGGCTGCCGACCGGCATCTTCAATTCGGCCTCGACGCTCGGACCCGCGCTGGCACCGCCGCTGCTGACCTGGCTGATGCTGACCTGGGGCTGGCGCGCCATGTTCATCGCCATGGGCGTGCTGGGCGTGATCGCCGCGATCATCTGGTACGCCTCCTATCGCGATCCGGGCGAGACCGACATCACGGAAGCCGACAAGGCGGCGATCCAGGAAGGCGAGCCGCCGCGCACGGCCGGCGTGAGCTTCGCCCAATGGCTGCGCCTGTTCCGCTTCCGCACGACCTGGGGCATGGTGCTGGGCTTCTTCGGCACGGTCTATCTGATCTGGCTCTACCTGACCTGGCTGCCCGGCTATCTCGAGATCGAGCGGCACATGAGCGTGATGAAGACCGGCATCTATTCCTCGGTGCCGTACATCTTCGGCTTCATCGGGTCGATCGTCGGCGGCGCCGTGTCCGACTGGCTCGCGGCCCGCGGCCACACCCCGATGATGAGCCGCAAGATCCCGATCATCTGCGGCCTGTTCGGCATGGCGCTCTTCACCATCCCGGCCGCCTTCACCGACAGCTGGCAGATGGCGCTCACCTTCATCTGCCTCGCGGTCTTCTGCGGCAACGTGTCGAGCGCCTGCAGCTGGGCGCTGGTCACGGCAGCGGCGCCGCCGACCTACGTCGCGTCCATCGGGTCCATCCAGAACTTCGGCGGCTATCTGGGAGGCACGCTCGCTCCGGCACTCACCGGCATCATCGTGCAGCGGACCGGATCGTTCATCCCGGCGCTGATCGTCGGTGCCGGCATCGCCGCGACGTCGGCCCTGATCTACACCTTCGTGGTCAAACGCCCGATCTCGGGCGCGGACCTCGAAGCGCTCACCTGATGAACTTGGTACATCATCTGATGAACTGGTCGACGTAGTCGCCCAGGCCGACGGCATGGTAGTGCCGTCGGCACATCTCGATCTTGGTGAAGACGTCCTCGTACCCGTTCATCTGGCCGGCTTCGTCCAGATAGATCATGGCGCCGGAGATGGTGAAGAACGTAATCATCTCCGGCACGCCCTCGTCGACCACCAGGGTGTGGATCTCGCCCGGCGGCTCGTAGACGAAGCTGCCTTCGGTCGCGACCCAATCATGCTCCAGGTAGCGCCAACTGCCCTTGATGACGTATCCGGTGACGATCATCGGATGGCGATGGCGGCTCAGCACCCCCGACTTGCGCACGCGCAGCAGGTTCGACCAGCCACCGCTGACCGTGTTGAACAACAGCGGGCGAAACCAGACATTGTCGGCCTGGGGCACCCAGACCCGCTCGTCCTCCGGCATCGCCTGGACCGCGATCTCCGGCTGGATGCCGGCAGCCTGCTGGAATTTCACGGCTGGCATGGATGCTCTCCTCAAGCGACCGCATAGCCGCCGTCGACCGGCAGCACGACGCCGGTGACGAAGGCCGCGGCCCCGGAACATAGAAACACGACGGCGCCGCCGATATCCTCGGGCCGCCCCCAGCGGCCGAGCGGGGTGCGCGCGACGATCGCGGCGCTGCGGGCCGGGTCCTCGCGCAGAGATCCGGTCAACGCCGTCTCGATCCAGCCGGGCGCCACCGCATTGACGCGGATGCCGTCGGACGCCCAGGCGATCGCCAGGCTCTTGGTCAATTGCGCGATGCCGCCCTTGCTGGCGCTGTAGGCGGGGGCCGCACCGCTGCCGAAGAAACTCAGCATCGAGGCGATGTTGACGATGGCGCCGCCGCGCCGGGCCAGCAGCGGCCGGCATGCCGTGGCGAGCCGCATGGCGCCGGTCAGGTTGACCTCGATGACTTTCTGGAACGTCTCGACCTCGAACTCGCCGCCAGCGCGCACGATCATCCCGGCACCGTTCACCAGGATGTCGAGCCGCCCCAGCCCATCGACCAGATCGGTCACCGCCCGATCGTCGGCCACGTCGAGCGCGCGGACCCGGATGCCCTGGAAGGCCGCGCCCGCTTCGGCTGCAGCGACTTCGGCGCCGCCGAGCCCGGTCGCCAGCACATCGGCGCCGGCGTTCCGCAGCGCCTGGGCGATGGCGCCACCGATCCCCCCGGTACCGCCTGTCACCATCGCCGTCAGCCCATCGAGCCGCATGCCGCTTCCCTTCCCCGTTCTTTCCGGCAGGGTGTCCTCCGCTCACGGCGGTTGTCAACGACCGGCCGCCGCCAATAGTCTGATGAAAAGTGACGCACGAGGAGCGAAGCATGATTGCCGTCGATTGGGGAACCTCGAGCTTCCGGGCCTATCGGCTCGGTGCGGACGGCACGATCCTCGCAACCGTCGCATCGCCGCGCGGCATTCTGAGCGTGGCCGACGGCCGGTTCGATGCCGTGTTGCGCGAAGAGGTCGGCCCCTGGCTCGACGCCGAACGGCTGATGCTGCTGTCCGGGATGATCGGCAGCCGGCAGGGCTGGCGCGAGGCGCCCTACGCCCCCTGCCCGGCCGGCGAGCCGGAAATCCGGGCGGCCCTGACCCGGCTCGATTTCGATTGGCCCGGCCAGGCATGGCTGGCACCCGGCCTGACCTGCCGGTCGAACGGCGTGCCCGACGTGATGCGCGGCGAGGAGGTCCAGATCCTGGGCGCACTGGACGCGCTCGACCGCGGCACTGGTCTCGTGTGCCTACCCGGCACCCATTCGAAATGGGTGCGGGTCGAGGACGGCCGGATCACCGGTTTCCAGACCCATATGACCGGCGAGAGCTTCGCAGTCCTGCGGCAGCATTCGATCCTCGGCCGCCTGATGCCGGCGGCGGACGCGGAATCGGACCCGGACGACCAGGCCTTCGCCGCCGGGTTGGCGCGCGCCAGGACCGAGGGCGGGCTGCTGCACCATCTATTCGGCGTGCGCAGCCTGGGCTTGATGGGCGATGTTCCCACCGAAAGCCTGCCGGCCTATCTTTCGGGCCTGCTGATCGGCCATGAATTGGCAGCGACCGTGGCGATTGTCGGCCCGGTGCATCTGATCGGCAACGACACCCTGACCCGGCGCTATGGTCAGGCCCTGACTCTGTCGGGCCGGGTGGCCCTGCCCATGGCGCCGGACCGGGCCGCAGCCGGGCTCCATCTCCTGTCGCGAGGATTGTAAACGATGATCGATCTCAAGACCGCCCTTGCCCGCTGCCCGCTGGTCGCGATCCTGCGCGGCATCACGCCGGACGAGGTGGCGCCGATCGGGGCGGCACTCATCGATGCCGGCTTTGCCATCATCGAAGTGCCGCTCAATTCGCCAGACCCGTTCGCCAGCATCGCGCGCCTGGCCCATCAGTTCGGCGATCTGGCATTGATCGGCGCCGGAACGGTGCTGACGCCGACCCAGGTCAACGACGTCAATGCGGCCGGCGGGCGGTTGATCGTCATGCCCCACGCCGACACCGACGTGATCCGCGCGGCCAAGGCGGCCCGCATGGTGGCGCTTCCCGGATTTGCCACGCCGACCGAGGCCTTCGCCGCGATCCAGGCGGGCGCGGATGGCCTGAAGCTGTTCCCGGCCGAAGCGAACCCGCCCAACGTCCTGAAGGCGATGAAGGCGGTGCTGCCGCCGGACGTGCCGATCCTCCCGGTCGGCGGCATCACCCCGGACCGCATGGCAGCCTACTACCAGGCCGGCGCCACCGGCTTCGGCCTGGGATCGGCCCTCTACAAGCCGGGCGACACGGCCCGGGAAGTGGCCGTCGCCGCCAGCAAGTTCATCGCGTCATTGCCGAGAGGTTGAACGGTCGAAGCTCAGCGCCTGCCATAACGGGAACCATAGGCGACCCCGTTGGGAACGACGGCCTGCCCGATCGGGAACAGCGCGATCGGCACCAGCTTCAGGTGCACCCAGGCAAACGGCAGGCCGATGATGGTGACGGCATAGCCCGCCGCCAGCACCAGATGGCCGAACGCCAGCCACCAGCCAAAACAGACGAACCAGATCAGGTTGCCAAGCAGCCCCAGTGGGCCGGTGCCGATATCCTCGCGGCCCGACAATTCGTCCCGGGAAACGGCGGTCTGGCCGAACGGCAGCAGGGTATAGAACCCGATGTTGAAGGCGGCTCGCGCCCAGGGCAGGCCGACGATCGATAGCGCGAACAGCAGGCCGGCCAGAAACCACGCGCCGCCGGTCAACAGCCCGCCGCCCAGGATCAACCACAGGATATTCAGAATCAGGCTCACAACGTCCTCCCTCGTCGAAACGGCAAGCGGTCGCGGGACACGTTGCACAAGCAGCTGTCATATTTGTGCGATACAGCCAGGTTGCAATATGCCATGGAAGGACCGACCCGATGATGGACATCGTCGAGGCGACCGAGGCCTACGAGACCTGGGCCTTCGCCCAGATCCCCAAGCTGCGCGCCGATCTCGCGCGCAAGCATGCGGCGATGGCTGCGGGCCCCTTCCCGTTCCTGCGCGCGACATATTACCGGTGGGCCCAGCTCTGGCCGAAGCTGTGCGAGGACCTGGCCGATGCGCCGCGCGTACTCGCGGTCGGCGATATCCATGTCGAGAATTTCGGCACCTGGCGCGACATCGAGGGGCGGCTCGTCTGGGGCGTCAATGACTTCGACGAGGCGCACATGGCGCCCTACACGCTCGATCTGGTGCGCCTTACCGCCTCGGCCCTGCTGGCGCTGGAGGCTCACCAGGTCGACGCGGCGCGCGACCGGATCGCCGAGACGATCCTCGCGGGATATCTGAAGCACCTCGAAAGCGACGCGCGCCCGTTCGTGCTCGAAGAGCCCAATCGCTGGCTGCGCAAGCTGGCGTTCGGCGAGTTCCGCGATCCCGAACCGTTCTGGGCCAGGCTCAACAACCTGCCCGGCGCCGAGGACACGATCCCGCACAAGCTATGCAAGCTGTTGGAGAAGCGCTTTCCGCAGACCGGCCTGGCGCTGCGGTTCGTCCACCGCACCGCCGGCCTCGGCAGCCTCGGCCGGCCGCGCTATGTGGCGCTGGCCGACTGGCACGGCTCGACGATCGCACGCGAGGCGAAGGCACTGCTGCCGTCCGCCTGGGTCTGGGCGCGCGACAAGGGGCGCAAGCGCATCCGATACAATGATCTGCTGGCCCGGGCGATTCGCTGTCCGGATCCCTATGCCGGCGCCATCGACGGCTGGATGATCCGGCGCCTGGCGCCGGAAAGTATCGGAATCGACCTGACGGCCTTGCCCAAGAAGAAACTCGAGGAACGGCTGCTGATGGCGATGGGTGCCGAACTCGCGAACATCCATCTGGGCACGGAAAGCGCCGGCGACGCGATCCGCAAGGACCTGAACGGCCGGCGCCGCTCCTGGCTGGAACGTGCCGCCGACATCACGGCCGACCGGCTGCGCGGGGATCAGGCAGTGTGGCGGGCGGCGCAGCACGCGGACTGACGGTCGAAAAGACTTGGCTGACCGGCGCGCGAACGCAAGGATGCGGGCCCGACCGCCCGAGACATCGCCACCGCTTCATGCTGTTCAACTCGCTGCCGTACATTCTGGGCTTCCTGCCCCTGACCCTGGTCGGCTGGTTCGCGCTGGCGCGGGTCAATCCGCGCGGCGGGCGGCTGTGGCTGGCCGGTGCGTCGCTGCTGTTCTACGGCTGGTGGGACTGGCGCTACCTGGCGCTGCTGCTGGGCTCGATCGCCTTCAACTACGGCGCCGCCCGGCTCATCGCCGGCGCCGGGTACCCGAGGCGACGCATCCTGCTCGGCGCCGCGATCGCGGTCGACCTGGCGCTGCTCGGCTGGTTCAAATATGCCGATTTCTTCCGCGAGAGCCTGGCGGCGCTGGCCGGAACCGCCTGGGCACCGCTGGGCGTGGCATTGCCGCTCGGCATTTCGTTCTTCACCTTCACGCAAATCGCCTTTCTGGTCGACACCAGCGCCGGCAAGGTGCGCGAGGCGGACCCGCTCGACTACCTGTTGTTCGTGACCTTCTTTCCTCACCTGCTGGCCGGTCCGGTGCTGCATCACGCCGAGATGATGCCGCAATTCGCCGATCCGCGGACCTCGCGACCGCGCGCAGAGATGATCTCGACCGGCCTGACCCTGTTCATGATCGGCCTGGTCAAGAAGGTCGTGCTGGCCGACGGCATCGCACCGGTGGCCAGCCTGGTGTTCGACGCGACCGCCCAGGGCGGCTCGCCCGGCCTGGGCGAGGCCTGGGCCGCCGCCCTCGCCTACAGCTTCGAGCTCTATTTCGATTTTTCCGGCTATACCGACATGGCGCTGGGTGCCGCCCGCCTGTTCGGCATCGTGCTGCCACTCAACTTCGCCTCGCCCTACCAGGCGGCGAGCCCGATCGAGTTCTGGCGGCGCTGGCACATGACCCTGTCGCGCTTCCTGCGCGACTATCTCTACATCCCGCTCGGCGGCAATCGCCTGGGCCCGGCGCGCCGGCACATGAACCTGTTCGTGACCATGCTGCTGGGCGGCCTGTGGCACGGCGCCGCCTGGACCTTCGTCGCCTGGGGCGCTTTCCACGGCGTGCTGCTGATCGTGAACCACGGCTGGCGCTCGATGGTCGGGCGCCTGGGCCTGGGCGGCGTGACCGCGAAGCCGCCGGCCCGGCTGGCCGGCTGGGCCCTCACCTTCCTCGCGGTGATGCTGGGCTGGGTGCTGTTCCGGGCGAACGGGTTCGATACGGCGGGACGGATGTTCGCCGCCATGGCCGGCCATGGCGGCAGCTTCGCCGCCCTGTTGCCCGGCGCCGAGGTCTGGGTCGAGTTGGCGGCGCTGGGCGCCGTGGCCTTCCTGCTGCCGAACAGCCAGAGCCTGGTGCTGGGCGGGCCGGAAGCCTGGCGCCGGCTCACTTGGCGCCCGTCGCCCGCCTGGGCGCTGGTCCTGGCGCTGGGCTTCGTCGTGGCGCTTGGCCAGATGTCCGACGTCAGCCCGTTCCTGTATTACCGCTTTTAAAAACAGCACGACGTCCGGATTGACGAGCAGCAATCGGGAGCGCACAATCGCCGGTAGGTTAAACCTGTCTTAATGAGAAGAGGGACCAAAAATGGTCGCCGTCTCGTCGCTCGGCTTTTCCGTGTACGAACAATACACGTCGAATACAAATGCCGATGGATCGACCAGTCAAACGGGCGCGCTAGAGGCCGGAGTCACCGTCGGAACCGACGATGGCTCGCAATATGGCTCCGCCATCGTGCTGGACATCAAACAGAAACCGGCCTCCGATATCCTCAAGGCCGGCCTGCGCGCGGTCAACACGCTGACCCAGGTTGCAAATTACGCGCGCACCCAGGCGCCGAAGGATGCGGCCGCCAGCCGCCTGGCCCAGGCGATCCAGGAATTGCGCGCGCTCAATCTGGTCGGTGGCGGCCTGCGGGCCGTGCAGGAAGCCGTCCGGATCGCTCAGGATATCGCGGGTGCCGTGCGCGACCTGGCGTCCGCCGAACAGGCGATCGCCCAGGACGGTGGCTCTGGTGGCATTTCCGACGCCGCCGGTGCCGGTGCGGCCGAGGCGGCGGCAGCCAGCGCCGCCGCACTCGGCGGCGGTGCCACGCCGGCGACCCCTGCAAGCCAATCCGGCGGCACGGCATCCGGCGGCACGGCCGGCTCCGGCGCCAAATCGACACCGGCCGCCGTCGAGGCCGGCTATTCCGGCCAGGTCGGCAATGCCGTGACCGGCCTGATCGCCGGTGAGGCGGGTCTCGGCACCGGGGCATCGGCCGATCACAAGGTCACCTCCGGTCTCGCGCAGGCGATCGTGGCGCAGTTGCAGTCGAGCGGACTGCCGGTCAACGGCTCCACCCTGGTCAAGGCGTTGCAGGATCTGATCGCGAACCCGCTGCGAGGCGCCCAGGAACTGCAGGAGAGCGCCAAGCAGGCCGGGCTCAACGTCAGGGTCTCGACCTCGCTCGACGTCAAGAATACCCTGACCGATCCGCGTAGCGCCGCCGCTTCCGGGGTTTCCGCCGGCGCGGCGGCCGCCGCGATCGACGATCCCTACGACGAGCTGATCAAGGATGCCGTCGCAGCCCTGGCCGCGATCGGCAAAGGCCTGAAGAAGGCGCTGCCGCCGCTGCTGAACTCGCCCAATAAACGGATCGCGCACGAAGCCCGCAAGGCGCAGGACAAGTTCGCCCAGGCCGTCGTCGACACGGTGGAATCGATCGGCGGCTATTACAGCGCCAAGGGCGAGATCGAGGCGAACGGCGGCAGCGACGGGACGCCCAGCCCGGCGACCAGGGCACAGATCGATGCCGCGGACGCAGTCATCAACGGCCCGAACGAAGGCAACGACCAGGGCGGCACGGTCGCCGGCGATGCCGGTGTGAGCGGTGCCGATACCCAACTGGGCAACGCGGCGATCGGCGACGACGGCGCCGCGACGATTGCCGCCGGCTCGACCGCCGGCACGTCGATCGGCATCCATGTCAGCGTGAACATCGAGGTCTGACGCCCGGGCGCCGATGGCGGCGCGGCTGGAAACCTGCTATTGCCGGTCGAGCTTCTTGCCGTCGCCAGGGTCGTCCGCTTGCATCAACGCTATGCCTTCCTGCTGATCCTGTTCTCACTGATCCTGGCAGCCGGCCTCGCCCTCTATGGACGCTCGTTCGAACCGCTGTCCGGTGACCTGACCCGTATCGGCTGGCGCAGCGAGAACGACTTCGGCTGGACCCGGCCGGAAGAGCATTTCGATCCGCTGGCCGCCAAGCTGGGCAATCTCGACGTCCCCTATGACGTGGTCGCGATCGGCGACAGCTTCACCGGCGAATCGCCGTGGCACCCCGGCACGACCTGGCCGCATTTCCTGGCCCATGACACCGGGCTCAAGGTTGCTATTTTCGACAGCGACGACGACATGGTCGGCCGCCTGCTGGCCAGCGACCGTTTCCGGTCCGACCCGCCGGCCGTGGTGATCTACGAGATCGTCGAACGCAACCTGGTGCCCAACCACCGTAGCCGGCCGGCCGACGCCTGCCCGGACGCGATCGCGCAGCCGGCCGTCACCCTGACGCCGGGTCCGCCGACGGCATCGCCCGTTCCGGTGACGCGTCCGACCGCGCGCGCCTGGACCGACTGGCCGGCGTCCTATGCCGCCGCCTACCTGACGCAGAACCTGCGCCGGCGGATCATGGGGCGCGAGACGACCAATTCCGTCGAATTGGACCTGACCCGGGGCGGGCTGTTCTCCAGCCGGGCCGATCGCGAATTGCTGGTCTATGGCGAGGATTTCAACAAGCTCGGCTGGACCGAAGCGGATTGGCGGGGTGCGGCCTGCAATCTGCTGCGGATGCAGGCGCGGGTCGAGGCCAACGGCAAGACCCTGTTCGTCGCCATGGTGGCGCCCGACAAGCTTACCGCCTATGGGCCGTTCCTGGCGGCCCCGCAATTCCGGCGGATCTCGCGGCTCGACCTGCTCGCCCAATACCCGGCGCTCAACCTGGTGCGGTTCGACCGGGATTTCGACCCGACCGACCATGTCGACCTGTACCTGCCGAACGATACCCATTGGTCGACGACTGGCCATCGCCTCGCGGCCCGTCTGGTCGAGCGGTTGCTGATCGCCAAGGGTGCGCTGCCGCCGTGAGTCTTATTCCGCTCGCGCGTCGTAGGCCGATCGGGCGGCCAGGATGGTCGGGCGGTTCTTCAGCGCCCATTCGCCCATTCCCTGCAGCATCGTAATCAGGGTCTGTCCCAGGTCGGTCAGTTCGTAATCGACCCGCGGCGGGACCGTGGGGAATACCGTCCGCGTCACGAGGCCGTCCCGCTCAAGCCCGCGCAGCGTCAAGGTCAGCATGCGCTGGGAAATGCCGTTGATGCCCCGTTTCAACTCGTTGAAGCGCATCGGGCCGCCCGACAGCATGCGCACGATGAACACGGTCCATTTGTCGCCGATCCGCGCCAGCACGTCGCCGACGAGCCGGCAATTCGAAGGCTCATGATTGTTCCCTAGGCTCACGAATGTGCCTCCTTGCGCGGTTCCGGGCCAGTCATCAATTTAGCCCCAGTCACAAAATGTGACTACCTCCCCTTCCTGTCAACGCAAGGCTGTTCCCCATGAGCCAGATCCTTTACGTCACGGCGAGCGCACGCGGCGCCGCCTCCCACTCGACCCAGGTCGCAACCGCCCTGGTCGCCAAGCTGCAGGCCGAACGGCCGGACGCCACGCTGGTCACCCATGATTTCGCGACCAATCCCCTGCCCCATGTCGGTGAGGATTACGTGCTGGGCCGCACGCTGGCGCCCGAGCTGCGCAGCCCGACCCAAGCGAGCGCCGTCGCGGCCTCCGACGCGCTGATCGCCGAGTTGTTCGCGACCGACGTCATCGTCATCGCGACGCCGATGTATAATTTCGGCATCCCCTCGACCCTCAAGGCCTGGATCGACCATCTGGTGCGCGTCGGGCATACGTTCGCCTATGGCGCCAACGGGGCCGAGGGTCTGGTCAAGGGCAAGAAGGTGTACATCGTCGCGGCGCGGGGCGGCCTGTATCTGGAAGGCCCGATGACCGCCTATAATTTCCAGGACGCATATTTGAAGACGGTGCTGGGCTTCATCGGCATCACCGACGTCGAGGTGATCCCGGTCGAAGGCATTTCCTTCGGTCCGGAGGCCGCCGAGAAGTCGGTCGCCGCTGCGCTGGGCCAGGTCTCCGCGCTCGCGGCCTGACCCGAACGAACGCGAGCCCGGCCATGGCCGGGCCCGCATTCCGTGGGCGCTACTTCAGGACGACCGGCTTGGTCCAGTCGTGAGCGTCGTTGGTCTCGCCATACTGGATGCCGACGATCGCGTCATACAGCTTCTGGGTAAGGGCGCCCGTCTTGCCGCCGTTGATGACGATCTTCTGGCCGCGATAGCCCAGTTCGCCGACCGGCGAGACGACCGCTGCCGTGCCCGTGCCCCACATTTCCTTGAGCGTGCCGGCCTCGGCCGCCGCCAGCACTTCATCGATCGAGACCTGACGCTCCGAAACCCTCAGGCCCCAGTCGCGCATCAGGGTCAGGATCGAATCGCGGGTGACGCCGGCCAGGATCGAGCCGTTCAGCGGCGGTGTGATCACTTCGTCGCCGATCTGGACCATGATGTTCATGGTGCCGACCTCGTCCAGGTACTTGTGATGGACGCCGTCGAGCCACAGCACCTGGGTATAGCCGGCCTTCTTCGCGACCTCGGCGCCATAGAGGCTGGCCGCATAGTTCGCCGCCGTCTTGGCCGCTCCCGTGCCGCCCGGCACCGCGCGGACATATTCGTCGGTCGCCAGGATCTTCACCGGGTTCATACCCTCGGCATAGTACGGGCCGACCGGCGACAGGATCAGGTAGTAGCTGTAGCGCTTGGACGGGCGCACGCCCAGGAACGCTTCCGACGCGAACACGAACGGACGCAGGTACAAGGACGTGCCCGGCTTGGACGGAACCCAGGCCTGGTCGACCTCGATCAGTTTGTCGAAGGATTCCAGCACCAGCTCGACGTCGAGCTGGGGAATGCACAGCCGCTCGCACGAAATGTTCAGCCGTTCGGCATGCTTGCGCGGACGGAACAGGCGGATCGTGCCGTCCTTGCCGCGGTAGGCCTTCGACCCGTCGAACACGGCCTGGGCGTAATGCAGCACCGAGGCGGCCGGATCCATCGAAAACGGGGCGTAGGGCACGATGCGCGGATCGTGCCAGCCTTTGCCGTCCTCATAATCCATGACGAACATGTGGTCGGTGAACACCGTGCCGAAGGTCAGGCTGTCGTCAGACGGGCGCGGCTTAGGCTGGGTCGTGCGGGTGATGGCGATATTGGTCATCGACGTGCGGTCTCCTGGTCCCCAAAATCTCGTTGCCGGCATCGAAGAGGCGGCCGTTCCCGGCATCATGGCACCGCCGGTGGCGAATCCGTGTTGATCTTCGCTCAATCCGGCATCGACTTCTTGGATGGGGTTGCCGCTGGAGCCAGGCCCTGGTCCCAATAGGGTTCCTTGCCGATCCGTTCGGCCAGGAAGTCGGTGAACAGCCGGACGCGGGCCGCCAGGTTGCGGGTCGGCGGATAGACCGCATGGATGGCGCCGTCCTTGGTCGGCCAATCGGCGAGAACGCGCACGAGTTGCCCCCTGGCGATCGGGCAACCGACCAGGAAGCTCGGCAGGATCGCAACGCCCTGCCCGGCAAGGACCGCGGCCAGGATCAGGTCGCCGTTGTTGGTAACGAGCCGGCCGCGCACGTTGACCGGCACCCACTCGCCGTCGATCAGGAACGGCCAAGAGTCCGGGCGATGGCTGCCGGAATAGAGCACGCATTCATGGCGCTCCAGCTGCTCCGGTCGGGTCGGCGTGCCATGGCGGTCGAGATAGTCCTGGGTGGCGCAGCAGATCGTGAGCGACGGCGCCAGGCGCCGGGCGATCAGCGAGGAATCCGGCAGGCGGCCGATGCGCAAGGCCATGTCCCAGCCGCCGGCGACCAGATCCAGGTGCCGGTCGTCCAGATCGATATGCACCTCGAGCGCCGGGTGCGCCGCCATGAATTCGAAGATCGCCGGCTGCAGGTGCATGAGCGCGAAGCTCAACGGGGCCGCGATGCGCAAGGCACCGCGCAGCTCCGTGCCGTGACGCGTCGCCCGCTCCTCCGCCTCCGCCGCCTCGCCCAGCGCGCGTTCGGCGCCGGTGAGGAAGCCTGCCCCCGCCTCGGTCAGCGACAGGCGCCGGGTGGTGCGGTTGATCAGACGCACGCCAAGCCGCGCTTCCAGGTCGGCGACCCGCTGGCTGACGATCGATTTGGACAGGCCCAGCCGCTGGGCGGCCGCGGTGAAGCTCCGCGCCTCCGCCGTGCGGACGAAGGCCTGCATTTCCTCGAAACGCCCCATGATTGGATCAACTCGCCGAACAGTGTGTTCCGGAACCAGCGGATTATCCGGAAATCGCAAACAGCCTACCTTCAGGGCGATGAATTTCCCATCGCCGTTTCAGGAGCGATTCCATGAGCAAGGTTCTGGTTCTCTACTACAGCAGCTACGGCCACATCGAGACCATGGCCGATGCCATCGCCGACGGCGCCCGTTCGGTTGCCGGCACCACGGTCGACATCAAGCGCGTGCCGGAACTGACGCCGCGCGAAATCGCCGAAAAGGCCCATTTCAAGCTCGACCAGAAGGCGCCGATCGCCACGGTCGACGAACTCGCCGGCTATGATGCCATCATCTTCGGCACGCCGACCCGGTTCGGCAACATGGCGGCCCAGATGCGCAACTTCCTCGACCAGACCGGCGGGTTGTGGGCGAAGGGCGCGCTGATCGGCAAGGTCGGCAGCGTGTTCGTATCGACCGCGAGCCAGCATGGCGGCCAGGAGACGACCGCGACCTCGTTCCATTCCACCCTGCTGCACCATGGCATGGTCATCGTCGGCGTGCCCTATTCCGAGCCGCGCCTGGTCGACAACAGCCAGGTCAGTGGCGGTACGCCCTATGGCGCCTCGACCATCGCCAACGGCGACGGCTCGCGTCAGCCAAGCGAGAACGAGCTGGCGATCGCCCGGTTCCAGGGCGCCCATGTCGCCAAGATCGCGGCCAAGCTGGCGGCCTGACCGCAGGTCGGCCGGGATCCCCGCGGATCCCGGCCGCTATTCCAGCAGCGCCTCCAGATCGATCGCCGCCGCCATCGCCTGATAGCCGGCCCGGTTCGGATGCAGCCAGTCGCCCGGCCCGCCGATCGTGCTGTCCGGCACGAATTCGGCGCGCATGCCGCCCGTGGCCGGGTCCAGGATCGCCCGGTCGAAATCCGCAACCCCGTCGAACAGGTCGCTCTCGCGAATGAAGCCGTTAAGGCGCCGGCGCTTGGCATCCTGCCCGGCATCGCCATGGGCGGGGCTGATGCTGCCGAGCGCCGTCACCGCGGTGGCGCCGATCACGCGCACGCCCGGGATATGGGCGCGCAGGCGGGCGATGCCCCGCGTCATGCCCTCGATGACCGCCTCGGCCGAGGCCTTGCCGTTCCCGCCGAAATCATTGATGCCTTCCAGCCAGATGACCGTCGTCACGCCCGACAGGCCGATCACGTCGCGATCCATTCGGTCGAGCGCCGACGGACCGCCCGGAAACGGTTGGGCATAGTCCGCCGGCCCAATTACTTGGTTGCCCCCGATGCCGGCATTTGCCACGGCGACATGCCGGATGCCCCGCGCCTGCAGGCGCCGCAGCAGAACATCGGGCCAGCGGTCGTCGCCATTCAAGGTCGAGCCGGTGCCATCGGTGATCGAATCGCCGAAGCAAACGATCAACCTGGTTTCCGCCGGGGCCGCCATGTCGACCGCGTCGAGGAAGAACCAGGACGTCGTGGTGAACGGGAATTCGAGCACCCCGTCAGAGGCGCCCCGCGCGCCGGCACCAGGCGCGGTCAGGTAGGACGTGGTCAATCCCTTGGCATGCCAGGTCATCGGGCCGCTTTCGCCCGCTACATGCAGGCTGACCGCCAGCCGGCGGCCGAGTAGCGCCGGATCGCCGGCACCGGCGACGAACGGCAGGTCGACCGGGTCGCTCCAGATCCAGTGGCGCGGCGGCACCGTGACCGAACGCCCGCCCTCGAACGTCACCGGTCGATTGCTGCCCGGTTCCACCACCGAACCGGAGCGCTGCAGGCCGACATGCACACCGTCGAACGTTACCGGGCGGACACCCAGCGCATTGGACAATCGCAGCCGGGCCCGCGGTCCCCACAGGCTCGGTCGAACCATCAGCCGAAAAGTCTGGTCGCGGGCGCCGAGCTCCGGATTGGGTAAGGCGAAGCGCAGGTCGGGCTGCGCCGACGGATTGCCGATCGGATAAGGGCCCTGCACGGACCCGGCCCAGCTCGTGACCCAATGAGCCATTCGCGTGCAATTCCTTCCGGAAGGAGTTTCACAAAACAACAAATTGCATATGTTAATATACTGCTTGACGGCTCGCCAACCACCGTCTAGCTTTGTCCGACAGCGCCGATTTGAGCAACAGCTTGCGGGCGCTTTACAAATGCAGCTAAAGCGAGGCGTCACAACCGCCCCGGCAAAAGCTGCGGCGGTTTTTTGTCGCCGCGGAGGACCTGTTCCCCCGACGAAAAGCCGTCCGTCCTTTGATCAAGGGGGCGCCGGCGATCGTCGCCGCGCCCCGTCCGAGAGGGTGCGTGCGTCATGACCGGGTTTTCCAATCTCCTTCGCCGAACCCTTGCCGCCACAGCCATGCTGGCCGCCTGTGCCGGCGCCGCGAAGGCCGAGCCGCTCGACGTGCGGCTGGACTACGCCTATTACAATCCGGTCAGCCTGGTGCTGAAGGACAGGCATTGGGTCGAGGATGCCCTCGGCCCCGACGTGCATGTGACCTGGATCCTGAGCGCCGGCAGCAACAAGGCGCTGGAATTCCTCAACGCCCAGAGCCTGGACTTCGGCTCGACCGCCGGCTCCGCCGCCCTGCTCGGCCGGGCGAACGGCAATCCGATCAAGGCGATCTACGTCTATTCCAAGCCCGAATGGACGGCGCTGGTCACGAGCGCCACGTCGCCGATCCAGACGGTGGCCGATCTCAAGGGCAAGCGCATCGCGGTCACCCGGGGCACCGACCCGCATATCTTCCTGCTGCGCGCGCTCGCCGGTGCTGGCCTCACCGAGCATGACGTCAAGATCATCCCGCTGCAGCATGCCGACGGGCGCCTGGCGCTCGACCGCGGCGATGTCGACGCCTGGTCCGGCCTCGACCCGTTCATGGCCCAGGCCGAGCTGGAGACCCACGATCGCCTGTTCTTCCGCAATGCCGATCTCAACACCTACGGCATCCTGAACGTCCGCGAGGCATTCCTGGCGGCTCACCCGGACGTGGTCGAGAAGGTGCTGGCCGCCTATGAGCGCGGCCGGCATTGGTCGCTCGAGCACAAGGCGGAACTGGCGCAGACGTTGGCGACAGCCTCCAAGCTATCGCCCGAGGTCGCGGCCCGGCAGCTGGAGCGCACCGACCTCAGCTCGCCCGTCCTGGGTGACGGTCCGCGCCAATCGATCGCAGCGGCGGCCGGCGTGCTGAAGTCGAGCGGCGTGGTCGATGCCTCGGTCGACCTCGACCAGGTGCTGGCGCAATTGTTCGAGCCGCGCTTCACGCAGAAATTCGCGAGTACGAAATGACCGATCTCGCCTATCTGCCGGGGATCGGCGGGGTCGCGCGGAAGCCCGGCGTGCTGCCGCCGAGCCTCGCGGGCTGGATCCTGCCGCTGGTGCTGGTCGGCGTCTGGGAAGCGGCCGCGCGCGCCGGGGTGGTCGCCCCCAACCATCTCCCGGCGCCGAGCATCGTCGCCGTCACGATCCTGCATCTGGCCCAGAGTGGCGATCTGGCCAGTCATCTCACGGCGACGATCGGCCGGTTGGGCGTGGGCTTCCTGCTGGGATCCCTGGCCGGAACGATCGCCGGGGCCCTGACCGGCGCCTCCCGCCCGATCCGGCTGCTGGTCGACCCCCTCGTCCAGGGGCTGCGCAGCGTGCCCTCGATCGCCTGGGTCCCGCTGTTCATCCTGTGGCTCGGCATCTTCGAGGCGTCCAAGGTGGCATTGATCGCGGTCGGCGTATTCTTCCCGGTCTATCTCAACCTGATGAGCGGCATCGCCGGCGTCGATCGCAAGCTGATCGAGGTCGGGCGCGCCCATCGTCTGTCGCCGTTCGAACTGATCCGGCGCGTGTTGCTGCCGGCCGCGCTCCCCGCCTACATCGTGGGCCTGCGTGGCGGCCTCGGGCTCGGCTGGATGTTCGTGGCCGCGGCCGAGTTGATGGGCGCCAGCGAAGGGTTGGGATTCCTGTTGGTCGACGGCCAGCAGACCGGCCGGCCGGCGGTCGTGATCGCCGCCATCCTGCTCTTCGCCCTGCTGGGCAAGCTCAGCGATCTCGTTCTGGCCCGCGTCGGGCGCGGGCTTACGGCCTGGCAGGATACGGAGGCCGGCCGATGAGCGCGCTGCTGGAAATTCGCGGCCTTGCCAAGCGCTTCGACGGTCGCCTCGTACTGGGTCCCTTGCATTTTGCCTTCGAAGCCGGCGAGACCGTCGCCGTGATCGGCCGCAGCGGCTGCGGCAAGAGCACGCTGCTGCGCCTGATCGCGGGGCTGGACGCGCCTAGCGCCGGCACCGCGACCCTGGCCGGACAGCCGATCCGGCCGGAGGACGTGGCGATCGTGTTCCAGGAGCCGCGGCTGATGCCCTGGCTGTCGGTCGCGGGCAATGTCGGCTTCGGGCTCGGCCACTTGCCGAAGGTCGCCCGGGCGGAAGCGGTCGCCGAGGCGCTCGACGTGGTGGGCCTCGGCGAGGCCGCGACGAAATTGCCCAAGCAACTGTCGGGAGGCATGGCGCAGCGTACCGCGCTCGCCCGCGCCCTGGTCGTGCGGCCGCAACTATTGCTGCTGGACGAGCCGTTCAGTGCGCTCGACCCCTTGACCCGGGCCGGTCTGCAGAACCATCTGAGCGAGGTCCGCGACCATTACGGGCCGACCGTCTTGCTGATCACCCACGATATGGACGAAGCGCTGGTGCTGGCCGACCGGATCATCGTGCTCGATGGCCCGCCGGGCCGGATCGTCGCCGAATTCGCGCCCCGGCTGCCTGCCGGCATCAAGCGCACCGCGCCGGCCTTCCAGCGCTGGAAGGACCGCCTGATCGACGTGCTCGGCCCGAGCGCCGCCCCTGCCACCGGCACGATCACCAAACTCGAGGAACACCGCCATGCAGTCTGACACCCTCCGCGCGCTCCAGGCCCCCCTGAAGGCGCAATACAAGGAAGACGCGGCGGCGGCCCTGGTGACGTTGAAGGCGTCGGGCGACCTCGATGGCCCGGGCCTGACCTGTAAGATCGACACCGGCCGCGCACTGGTCGAGGCCGGGCTGCATCCGGCGACCGGCGGCGACGGGCTGTCGGCCTGTTCCGGCGACATGCTGCTGGAGGCGCTGGTCGCCTGTGCCGGCGTCACCTTGCGCGCGGTCGCGACGGCACTCGACATCACGCTGCGCGGCGGCACGGTCCGGGCGGAGGGCGATCTCGATTTCCGCGGCACGCTTGGCGTCGACAAGACGGCGCCCGTGGGCTTCGCGGCGATCCGGCTGGCATTCGACCTCGAAACCGACGCGTCGGCCGAAGAATTGAAGACTCTGCTGAAACTGACCGAGCGCTATTGCGTTATCTACCAAACGCTGACGGCACCGCCGCCGATCGCGGTGTCGCTCGACGCGGCCATTTCCAAGACCGAGGGGGAACCAGCCTATGCGTCCTTATGAACGCGCCGGCATCGAGCCCGATTTGCACGAGCTGCTGAGCGATCCGGTGCTGCACGCCGTCATGGACCGCGATGGCGTTAGCGCCGAGATGCTGCGCGCCGTCGTTCGCATCGCCCAGGTGCGCCTGGGTCTGGCTGTCGCCTGCGAACTGGTGTCGGACGAGGCTCCGGTGGTGGAGGGATGGCGAATGCCGGCCATCTCCGGCGGGCGCGACGGCGCCGGCCATTGGGCGGGTGCCGGGCGATGTCGCACCAGCGGGCCGCTCCGCCTGAAATGCGCATAAAGATCGACTGATCCCGGACCGGCGCACGGGCGAACCCAGGGCGCCGGTTTTCGTTAGCGGCCGGCGCCGCCGCCGACCATGGCGAGCAGCACCCGGTCGCGGCGCACGAAGTGATGATAGAGCGCCGCTGCCGCATGAATGGCGATCAGCACCAGCAGCGCCCAGGCGATCGTGCCGTGCAGACCGGCGAGCGTCCGGCTCAGTTGCTTGTCGGGACCGATCAGCCAGGGCAATTGTCCCAGGAAATAGAAATTGATCGGCTTGGTCGCCGCACTCGACCACAGCCAGCCGACGAGAGGCTGGGCAAGCAGCAAACCGTAGAGCGCGTATTGGGCGGCACGTGCTGCCAACTTCTGCCAGGCCGGAAGATCCGCCGGCATCGGCGGCACGCCGGCCGCGAAACGCCAGATCAGCCGCAGCACCGTCAACGCCAGAACGGTGATGCCGAAGGATTTGTGCAGTTGAAGCGTCGGCGGCCGCATTTCCTGGGGCAGATCGTCCAGGAACCATCCGATCAGGAACAGGCCCACGAAGAGCACCAAGGTCAGCCAGTGCACCGCTCGGCTGAAGGCGCTATAGGAAGCGTGCAATTCGGTCCTCATGCTCATCGTCATCCATTTCCGCCCTGGCCAACCATCGCTATCTACCCGAGGAATTCGGTCGTTTTAATGAGAACCCATCGCTTGAAATCTTTCGATACCAAATTTCCCTCGGCCGACCGCGCCCCATGATCGCAACCATCGTCGGCGCCGCGAGCGCGCTTGCCTGGCTCTACCTGCTGCTGGCCCGTGGCGGGTTCTGGCGGGTGGCCGAGGCGCCGGCGCCGACCGGTCCTCTCGCGAACGCGCGCGTGACCGTAGTGATCCCGGCACGCAACGAGGCCGAAGGCATCGCCACTGCCGTCACCTCGCTGCTGACCCAGGATCATCCAGGGCCGCTCACGATCGTGCTGGTCGACGATCATTCGACCGACGGGACCGCCGATCTGGCGCGGGCTGCGGCCAACGCGCTCGACGCCGCGGACCGGCTCGATATCATCCCGGCCCGCGATCTGCCGCCGGGCTGGACCGGCAAGCTGTGGGCGGTGAGCGAGGGGCTGGACCGGGCGCGTGCAACGGCAGCCGATTTCTTCCTGCTGACCGATGCCGACATCACCCATGCCCCCGAGAATGTCTCGACCCTGGTGCGCCGGGCGCTGGCCGAGGATCTCGACCTCACGTCGCTGATGGTCCGATTGTCGACCGAGACTCTGCCGGAGAAGGCGCTTATTCCCGCCTTCGTCTTTTTCTTCTTCATGCTCTACCCGCCGCGCTGGGCCGCCGACCCGGGTTCCCGGATGGCGGCGGCAGCCGGCGGCTGTATGCTGGTGCGGCCGGCGGCGCTGGAAAAAATCGGCGGCATCGCATCGATTCGCGGCGCGCTGATCGACGATTGTTCGCTCGCGGCCGCGATCAAGCGCGCCGGAGGCCGCATCCGGCTCGACCCGTCGCGCACGACAAGGTCGAGCCGCGTCTATGGCTCGGCCGGCGAGATCTGGTCGATGATCGCGCGCACCGCCTTCACCCAGTTGCACTACTCGACGCTGCTGCTGGTCGGCACGGTACTGGGGCTGGCCGTGACTTATCTGGCGCCGCCGCTGCTGACGATTTTCGCCTATGGGCCGGCGCAATGGCTCGGCCTCGCCACCTGGCTCGCCATGGCCGCCTGCTTTCTGCCGACGGTCCGGCTCTATGACCGGCACCCCGCCTGGGCACTCGCCCTGCCCGCCATCGCCGCGTTCTATTCGACCGCCACGATCGGCAGCGCCGTCAACTACTGGCGCGGCAAGGGCGGCCAATGGAAGGGCCGGTCGCAGGCGATCCGTTAGGATCGCCGGGAACACAGCCTAAAGCCCGCGGATCAACAGATCGGCGCCCAAGGCCAGCAGGCCCACGAAGAAGCAGGTACGGAACAGAGCCGGCCGTACGCGCACGCGGACCCACTGGCCGATACCCATGCCGGCCAGCGCCGGAATGACCGTGAGACCCGAGTGCCACGCGGTCGCGGCGTCGAACGCGCCGTCATGGGCGAGACCGGCGGCGAGCGCGAGGGTCGAGACCGTGAAGGACAGGCCCAACGCCTGGATCAGGTCCTCGCGTTCGAAGTCCAGCGCCTGGATGAACGGCACCGCCGGCAGCACGAAAACGCCGGTCGCGGCAGTCACCAGCCCCGTCACGCCCCCGATGATCGGCGACAGCGGCCGTTCCCAGCGCGGCGGAACCTTCAACTGCAGGCGGCTGAGGCCCAGGATCGCATAGACTATCAAGGCCGCGCCCAACGCCGCCGTGGCGCGCCCGGCCGAGCCGTCGGTCAGCAGCCCCGCCCCGCACCAGGTCCCGACGCAGATCATCAGCAGCATCGGCCACAGCCGTCGCACCAACGGACCGAAGCGCGGGCCGGCGAACAACTGCCACAGGTTGGTCACCATCGACGGCACGACCAGCAGGGCGGCCGCCTGCGCCGGCAGCATGACCAGCCCCAGCAGGCCGACCGCGACGGTCGGCAGGCCGAGCCCGATCACGCCCTTGACGAAGCCGGCAAGGAGGAAGGTCAGGGTGATGAGGATGAGGGAAAACCAGGGATCGGCCATGGCCGAAGATTGCGCGCCGCCCCGTTCGCGGACAATGTGGAAGTTCCTGATCCAGCCTTCGTCATTACCGAAGGCAGATTACACCCCGCTGAGGCCGCAATGCCGTTCGACCTGACCGACCTGCGCCTGTTCCTGCATATCGTCGAGGCGGCGAGCATCACCAGGGGCGCCGTTGTAGCGAACCTGGCGCTTGCCTCCGCCAGCGAGCGGATCCGCGACCTCGAAGCCCGGCTCGGCACCCGCCTGTTCGACCGTGGCCGCCGCGGCGTCACGCCGACCCCGGCCGGCCAGGCCTTCGCCCATCACGCACGCCTGATGCTGCAGCAGATGGAACGGATGCGCGGCGAATTGGCCGACTATGCCCACGGGCTCAAGGGCCATGTCCGCCTGTTGGCCAACACCGCCGCCCTCACCGAATTCCTGCCCGAAGCACTGGCGGGCTTCCTCGCCGACCATCCGAACATCGATATCGATCTGGAAGAGCGGCCGAGCCATCAGATCGTCCAGGGTGTCGTGGAGGGCACGGCCGACCTGGGCATCGTCGCCGACATCGTCGATACCGGTTCGCTCGAGACCCACCCGATCGCGGTCGATCGGCTGGTCCTGGTCGTCCAGCACGGCCACCCGCTCGCCGGCAAGCGCAGCATTGCGTTTCGCGACGCGCTCGACCTCGAATTCGTCGGCCTTGATCTCGGCAGCGCGCTGCAGCAGCATCTGGCGCGACAGGCCGCCCGGATCGGCCGGCCGCTGCAATTGCGCGTCCGGGTCGCTGGGTTCGAAGCAATCTGCCGCATGGTCGAGGCCGGCGTCGGCTGCGGGATCCTGTCGGAGAGCGCTGCCCGCCGCTATCGCCGGTCGATGGCGATCCGGGTCGTCCCGCTCACCGACCGCTGGGCGACCCGGACCCTCATGCTGTGCCAGCGGCGCGAAGCCGATCTGCCGGCCCATGCGCAGCAGCTCGCGGCCCATCTGAAGGCACGCCAGATCGTTTAGAACTGCGCGGCACCAACCGTGTCGATCCGGCGGGCCGATCCGGTCGCCACCGGCACCGCCGTGATCGGGGTCGCAGTAGCTGGCGGCATGGCAGCCTCCGCCGCCGGGTTGCGGTGGCAGGTCAAAGTCCAGACGTCGGTCGATTCGCCGTTCTGGACGATACGGCCGCCGAACTCGAAGGTCGTCGTGGCACAGCCGGGAGATGGAGCCGCGTCCGTTGCCACAGGCTCGGGTTCGGCCGCGAGGGCCGCGACACCGACCAGCACGAGGCCCAGCATCAGAATCATCTTGAAGAGGGTGCGCGGCGTGCTGCCGCGCCTGTCGAGGGTGTGAACCATGGCGGAATTCCCATCTTCCATAGCGCTGGCTCGATGGAGGCAAGGCTCAGCCGTTGCCGGCCACGGCCTCGAAGCCGCGCGGATCGTTTATAGGGAGCGACTGGTGTGGAGGGCGGATCGGCCGCCTTCCTCTCGCGGGAAGGACGGCCGCCCGATTTGGACGGGTCTCGAACGGGTCGAGATATCTTGGCAGAAAGCTTGGGACTTAAGCGTTCAGGTCGCGGAACTTGCGGCGAAGGTCGAATTCATCCGAGGTCACCCGGCTCTCGATATCCGACAGCCGGCGGTCGAGGCCGCGGAACCGCTTGCGCAACTCGCTCACACTCACGTTCGGCGAGATGCTGACCGTGCGCCAGAAATGCTCCTCTTTTTCCGACGCGAACAATTGCGTCGGCATCGGCTTCAACAGCAAAGCCATCAGGATGTAGACGATCGCGATCGGCAGGAAGAAACCGAACACCATGCCGAGGATGACCGCCAGGCGGACGAACTTCAATTTGATGTCGAAATAGTTGGCCAAACCCGCGCACACGCCGGCGACCTTGCCGCGTTCGGTATCGCGATACAGCCTGATCGGGTTGCGCGACCAGTGGAACTGACCGGCACTCATGGCTGCTTCCTCCAGTCGGGCGCGGTCGCGTCGAGCAACCGTTCCAGGTTTTCGATACGGGACTGCATCCTGTCGGCGATGTCGGCCATTTCGGCCAAGGTCTTCTCGCTCTCGGTCGTCAGCAATTTCGCCTGGCGCCAGCGCGAACCGTAATGCAGGAACAGCCAGATCGGGGCGACGATCACCGCGAACAGGATGCCCATGACCCCAAGAGCTTCATGAAACGCCACGGCACTAAGTCCTTATCGTTAGGGGACCGAAGCCCTCATCGCTCGAAATTCAGATCGAGCCGTCGGCCTTCCTGGCCATTTTCGCCTTCAATGCGCTGAGCTCGTTCTCAACATGGGTCGTGGCCTCCAGCTCGGCCAATTCGTCGGCGACCGACTTCTTGACGCCGATGTCGAACACCTCGACCTTGCCCTCGAGCTCGTCCAGCGCCCGCTCGACCTGCTCGAAGCGTGAGAAGGCATCGGTCACGCGCTCGTCATACAGCGTTGAGCGGATCTTGAGCCGGGTCGTCGCCGTATTGTGGCGCATCGCCATGCTCGCCTCGCGCGCCTTGGCGTCGGCCAGCTTCTGCTGCAGCTTGACCACGTCGTCGCTTTGCTTGGCGAGCCCGTCCTCGATCTGGCCCAGCTGCTTCTGCAACAGGCCGAGGTCGGTCACGACCCGCGCCTTGATCTGCAGGGCGCCCTTGGCCAGGTCCTCGCGATCCTTGGTCAACGCCAATTCGGCCTTGCCCTGCCATTCTTCGATTTCCGCCGACAGCGTGGCGATCCGGCGCTCCAGCTCGCGCTTCTCGGCGATGGTCTTCACGGTGGAAGACCGCACCTCGACCAGCGTATCTTCCATCTCCTGGATGATCAGGCGGATGATCTTCTCGGGGTCCTGCGCGCGGTCCAGGATGGAATTGATGTTCGAATTGACGATGTCGCTGATGCGCGAGAACACACCCATGTTACCGCTCCTCTGATACCTCGGCGGCGACCATACCGGCACCGCCCTCTTCAGCCATATTTCACGTCCTGTGCCAACAGGGATCTGTCCCACAACCTGTTGGAATCGCTTTCTTTCGCGGGCGGCTTGCGAAGGAGTACATCGCGCTGTAGCGTGATCGGCGATTAATTGGCGAATCTCGCTACCGCCTGGAGCCCCTGCCCCGATGCCGATGGACATTCCCGAGCTGCCGAGCCCGCTCGGCAGAAGCCCGAGCTTCCTTGCGACCATGTCGGCGATCTCGCTGCTGGCGCCGCTCGGCAAGCCGGTGCTGGTGATCGGCGAGCGCGGCACCGGCAAGGAGCTTGTGGCGTCGCGCCTGCACTACCTGTCGCCGCGCTGGAACCAGCCGTTCGTCAAGCTGAACTGCGCAGCACTCTCGGAAAGCCTGCTCGAGGCCGAGCTGTTCGGCCATGAGGCCGGATCCTTCACCGGGGCGCAGAAACGGCGGGTCGGCCGGTTCGAGCTGGCCCATCGCGGCACTTTGTTCCTGGACGAGATCGCGAATGCGCCGATGACCGTGCAGGAGACCATCCTGCGCGTGGTCGAATATGGCACGTTCGAGCGGGTCGGCGGCAGCGAGACGGTCAGGGTCGACGTGCGGCTGGTGGCGGCGACCAACGTCGACCTGCCCGCCATGGCAGCGGCCGGCAAGTTCCGCGCGGATCTGCTGGATCGCCTGGCGTTCGACGTCGTCACCCTGCCGCCCTTGCGTCATCGCCCGGAGGACCTGGAGCTGCTGGCCGAGCACATGGCGCTCGAAATGACCAAGGAGCTGAAGCGCGACGTCTTTCCCGGCTTCACCCAGCGCGCCATCGACCAGCTGACCGAATATGAGTGGCCCGGCAACGTGCGCGAACTGAAGAATGTCATCGAGCGCGCGATCTATCGGGCGACCGACCTGGATGAACCGATCGACCGCATCGTGTTCGACCCGTTCGCCTCGCCCTGGCGCCCGGGTGGGATGCCGGCGGCCACGACGATTGCGCCGGTTGCCGCTGCTGCAGCGCAGACGCCTGCTGCACCCCCCGCGCCGATCATCCCGACCGGCGCCTATGATTTCTGCGAACACATCCGACTGTACGAGCGCGAGTTGTTGAAGCGCGCGCTGGAGGCGAATGCGCATCATCAGAAGAACACGGCGAAATACCTGGAGATGACCTACCACCAGCTCCGCGCGCAACTGCGCAAGCACGGGCTGATCGGAGGGTAGCAATCCGCCCCAAACCGTCACCCCCGGGACTCGACGCGGGGGGGTCTACGCGGCGGGCAATTCGCCAAATCCTCAGTGAGCGATCCGGCGGAAAGGCGTGGATCCCCGGGTCGGGCCCGGGGATGACGGTATGGCGAAACCCTTACACCTCGATGTGATGGCACGCGGCGACATGGCCCGAGCCGAAATCGCGGAGCGCCGGCATTTCCGCGGCACAGATCTCCGTCGCGCGCGGGCAACGGGTGCGGAACGGGCAGCCGGACGGCGGATTGAGCGGCGACGGCAGGTCGCCCTGCAGGCGCATGCGCGGCTTGGTCCGCTCCAGTTTCGGGTCGGGCAGCGGCACGGCCGAGATCAGGGCCTGACTGTAAGGATGCAGCGGCCGGCGATAGAAATCGTCACGCTCGGCGATCTCCATGACCTTGCCCAGATACAGCACCATGACGCGGTGGCTGATGTGCCGGACGACGCTCAGGTTATGGGAGATGAACAGGTAGCTGAGGCCTAGCTGCTGCTGCAGCTTCATCAACAGGTTGATGATCTGCGCCTGGACCGAGACGTCCAGCGCCGAGACCGGCTCGTCGCACACCAGCAGCTTGGGCTTCAGGATCAGCGCGCGGGCGATGCCGATGCGCTGGCACTGGCCGCCGGAGAATTCGTGCGGATAGCGGTCCATCCAGGCTTTGTTGAGGCCGACCAGCTCCATGAGATCGCCGACCTGGCGCCGCCGCTCCTCGGCGTTTTCCCGGTTCGGGAAATTCAGCAGCGGCCGCTCGATGATCTGGCGCACGGTCATGCGCGGATCGAGCGAGGCCAGCGGATCCTGGAAGATGATCTGCATGTTGCGGCGCTCGAGCCGCAGCTCCTCGCCGCCCAGCTCCGAGAAATCCTTGCCGAGCCAGACGGTGCGGCCGCCGGTCGGCTCGACCAGGCGCAGCACGGCCCGGCACAGGGTCGACTTGCCGCAACCGGACTCGCCGACGATGCCGAGCGTCTCGCCCGGCGCCAGCTCGAAGCTGACGCCGTCGAGCGCCTTGACCCAGCGCCGCTCGCCGCCGAACAGGCTGCGGCGCTTCATCGGGAAATGGACCTTGAGGTCCTCGATCTTCAACAGCGGCTGGACGGTCATAGGGACACCACATGGCAGGCGACCGTGCGCGAGCCGTCGTCTTGGATGATCGGGCGGACGGTCTTGCACCGCGGCTCGCGCAGCGTGCAGCGCGGCTCGAACGGGCAACCGAGCGCCGCCTTGGCGACCGCCGGCGGCTGGCCGGGGATCGTGTGCAGCTCGCCATGGGTCTGCTCGTCGAGCCGGGGCGTCGAGGCGAGCAGGCCACGGGTATAGGGGTGCTTCGGATCGGCGAACAGCGCCTCGGCCGGCCCGCTCTCCATGATGCGCCCGCCATAGAGCACGATCACCCGGTCGCACAGCGAGGCCACGACGCCCAGGTCGTGGGTGACCAGCACGACCGTCGTGCCGAGGTCGGCCGCCAGGTCCTTCATCAGGTCGAGGATCTGCGCCTGGACCGTGACGTCGAGCGCGGTGGTCGGCTCGTCGGCGAACAGGATCGCCGGCTGGCACAACAGCGCCATCGAGATCATGACGCGCTGGCGCATGCCGCCCGAGAACTCGTGCGGATAGAGCCGGATGCGCTTGGCGGCGTCGGGAATCGACACGGCATCGAGCATCTCGATCGACCGCTTCATCGCCTCGGTCTTGCCCATTCCGCGATGCTTGACCAGCACCTCGGTCAATTGGGTCGAGACGCGCAGGAACGGGTTGAGCGAGGTCATCGGGTCCTGGAAGATCATCGACATGGAGGCGCCGCGCAGCTTGTCGAGTTGATCGTCCTTCATGCCCAGGATTTCCTGGCCGCGCAGCTTCACGCTGCCTGATGCCGCGCCGTTCTTGGCGAGCAGGCCCATCAGGCTCATCAGGATCTGGCTCTTGCCTGAACCGGATTCGCCGACGATGCCGACGATCTCGCCGGCCTTCAGCTCGAAGCTGACCTCGTTGACGGCGGCGACCTTGCCGCTGTCGGTGCGGAATTCGACCTTGAGGTCCTTCACCTCGAGAATCGTCCCGGCCGGGCGGACCGCAGCCTCGGCCCGCACGGCAGTCTTCGTCGTCGCCATGTCAGCGGTCCTTCGGATCGAATGCGTCGCGCAACCCGTCAGCGATGAAATTCAGGCTGAACAGGGTCGCGGCCAGGAATAGGCCGGGGACGATCAATTGCCAGGGCGCGGTGTCCATCGCCTGGGCGCCGCCGTCGATCAAGGTGCCCCAGCTGGATTGCGGCTCCTGCACGCCGAGACCGAGGTACGACAGGAAACTTTCGCCCAGGATCACCTCCGGCACGAGCAGGCTGGCATAGACGATGACCGGGCCGATCGTGTTCGGGATGATGTGCTGGCGCACGATCGCGAATGGCCGCATGCCGCCGGCGCGCGCCGCCTCGATGAATTCCTTGTGCTTCAGGCTGAGCGTTTGCCCGCGCACGATGACCGCGATGGTCAGCCACAGGAGCGCGCCGATCGCGATCAGGATCGATTCGATGCCGCGGCCCAGCACCATGGTCAGCATGATGACGAAGAACAGGAACGGCAGGCTGTAGAGCACGTCGACGATGCGCATCATGACCGTATCGACGGCGCCGCCGAAGAAGCCGGCGACGGAGCCGTAGCTGATGCCGATGGTGATCGCGACGATGGTCGCGAGCACGCCGATCAGCAGCGAGGTCCGGCCGCCTTCCAGCACGCGGGCCAGCAGGTCCCGGCCCAGATCGTCGGTGCCGAAGATGTGACCGCCCGCGAAGGCCGGCGGGATCGAGATGCTGTCGAAATCCGACTGGTTCGGGTCGAACGGCAGGACGAACGGGCCGAAGGCGCAGGCCAGCACGATGATCGCCAGCACGACGAGGCCGACCATGGCCATCTTGTTCCGGCGCATGCGGCCGAAGCCGTCCTTGAGCTTGGACCGGCCGGCGACGGTGGCGCCATGGTCCGTCTCGTGGATGAGTTCGAATGCGGCCTCACTCATAGCGCACCTTCGGGTCGACCAGCGAATACATGAGATCGACGATCAGATTGGCGATGATGATGAGCACGCCGTAGAAAATGACGGTGCCCATCACCAGCGTATAATCGCGGTTCGACGCCGCCTCGACGAAATAGCGGCCGATGCCGGGGATGGCGAAGGCGCGCTCGATGACGACGGAGCCGGTGACGATGCCCGCGGTTGCCGGCCCCAGATAGGCGAGCGTCGGCAGCAGGCCGCCCAGCAGCGCATGTCGCGTCACGGTCAGCCGGACGCCCAGGCCCTTGGCCCGCGCGGTGCGCACATGGTTGGAGCGCAGCGACTCGATCATGCTGCCGCGCGTGAGCCGCGAGATGGCGGCGATGTTCGGCACCGACAGCGCCAGGATCGGCAGCACCTTGTGCTGCCATCCGCCGTCCCAGCCGGCGACCGGCAGCCAGCCGAGCGCGAGGCCGAAGATCAGCTGGTAGATCGGCGCGGTGACGAAGGTCGGAATGGCGATGCCGGTCATGCCGATGGTCATGACCGTATAGTCCCAGGCGCTGTTCTGCTTCAGCGCCGCGAACGTGCCTAGAAAGATGCCGATCGTCGCCGAGATCAGCATCGCCCAGAGGCCGATCTCCAGCGAGATCGGGAAGCCGCGGAAGATCAGCTCCGACACCGTATAGTCGCGGTACTTGAAGGACGGCCCGAAATCCAGGTGCAGCACGCCCCAGAGATAGCGGCCGAACTGCTCCGGCAGCGGCTCGTCCAGGTGATAGGCCTTGTTGAGGTTCGCCATCACCTCCGGCGTCGCCTTGCGGTTCGCGTCGAACGGACCGCCGGGGGCGATGCGGATCATGAAGAATGAAATGGCGATGATCGCGAACAAGGTCGGGATCGACACCAGAAGCCGCCGTAACAGATATCTCAGCATGAGGTCGCTCGACCCTCTCCCGCGTCCCGTGCGGCCCGAGCCATCACCATAAGACCCGGCACCGCGCGACAACCGACCGCGCCTGGCTCCAGCCTAACAGGATATCGAGGAAACGCGCACGCCGTCCGGCCCGTGGGCATCGGACATGGGTTCTTGTTCTAGCTATCGCCCAAAGCCTGAAGACTTCGGGTGATTCATAACCGGCTCATTACCAGGACTTGACCATCGGCAGCAAGAAGCTTGGTCGTCGCGGGTCATCAAAAAGAAATGAACGGTTCGGTTTGCCTGGGAGCAGGCAATCTCAGTGAACAACCGGATCGATACATGACCGATGGCAAAAAGAAGCGGCACGGATCCGGAAATCCGTGCCGCTCGAAGCAGATCGTGGGATGCCGTTTCTCAAGAGAAGAAGCGGCATCCCGGATCCTGGCCTTGGCCTAGAACTTGACCGAGGCCTTCATGTAGATGAACCGGCCGACGAAGTCGTAACCCGCCGAAGCCGCACCGTTGTTGCCCTGGCCCGTCGGGAGCAGGAACGGCGGATCCTTGTCGAACAGGTTGTCGACGCCGACCGTCAGGTTCACGTTCTTGTACTGATAAGTGCCGCTGATGTCGTGATAGAACACGCCGGCCGCCTCGTTGCCTTCGAAGTCGCCCGGGCCGTTGAGCGTATCCTTCACGCCGCCGTAGTACCGGGTCGTCCAGTTGACCGACCAGTTGTCCTGCTTGAACGAAGTCGCGAGCAGGGCCTTGAAGCGGGGTTCGGCACCGTCGCTATTCGGCACGAGAGCGTAGGCGCCAGCCTGCTGCACCGTAGTGCCACCGGCCGAGACGTTGTCGCTCAGCAGGTAGTTGACCTGGCCGTTGAAGTCGAGGTGACCCCAGGCCGGCAGGCCCAGCTTGGCCGTGTCGATGCCGTAGTTGAGCGCGATATCGATGCCATCGGTGTTCTCCGCGCCGATGTTGGCATTGATCGCCTTAACCGGCAGGAGCGAGCCGGTACCGGGGACCCGCCCGCCGGCCAATTGGCAAGCGACCGGTCGGGAAACGAGGTACGGTACGCCGCCGTAGCACGCCGCAAGCAACTGGTTCGGATCGTAACTGCCGATCTCGTTGCGGACCAGGATGGTGTAGAAGTCGGTCGAGACCGACAGGCCGGGGATCCAATGCGGTGTCGCGACGCCGCCGATGGTCCATTCCTGTGAGGTTTCCGGATGCAGGCTCGGGTTGCCGCCGGTCGCCTGTGTGACCTGGTTGACCTGCGTGAGCGTCACGCCCGCAGGCAGCGCAGCCCGACACGCCGCATTGCCGAAGGAGGCGCCCCCAGGAGCGCAAGGATCGTTGCCGCCGACTTCGGTCTGGGACGCACCGCCATAGAGTTCGCGGAGCTGCGGTGCACGATAGCCGGTCGAATGGCCGCCACGCAGACGGAAGTCGTCCGTGATGGCGTAATCGAGGCCGACCTTGAACGTGGTCGCCTGGCCGAAGGTGGTGTTGTAGTCGTACCGGCCGGACGCATCGAGGGTCAGCATCTTGACGAACGGCAGGTTCGACAGCAGCGGGGCGTTGACTTCGACATAGCCGGACGTGGTGGCATAGCTGCCGCTGGTCGGCAAGGCGAAGACGGCGCCGTCACCCTGCGAGGTGATCGAGTCCGGATGGTCGAACAAGGTGTCCGGACGATATTCGAAGCCGACGACCACGCCCAGCGGGCCGGCCGGCAGCTGGTAGACCGGGCCGCCGATATGGCCGTAGGCGACCTGCTCGGTATATTCGCTGGTATCCGTATTGGTGAAGGACAGGTATTGCGCCTGCGCCTTCGTCAGCGTGTTGTAGCCGAAGAAGTTGGCGACGGAGCAGCCCGGTGCGCTGCCGCACGGGTTCATGCCCAGCTCTTGGCTGAGATGGTAGAAGTTCGTCTCGTTATAGACGTCATAGCGGGCCGACGACTTGCCGTACATGTAGCCGGCTTCCCAGTCGTACTTGCCCATCAGGGTACCCTGCAGGCCGGCACGAATCCGGTAGGTCTCGACGTCGTCGCGATACTGGCGCGGGCCATTCTCGAACCGGCGGGTCAGGATCGGCACGTCGGTGTTGACGTTGCCGGCGCCGAAGAGCGCCGCGGCGTTGGGCAGGTTCGTCGGGTTGTACGGGTTGGCGACGACCTGGCCGGCAGTGTTGAGATAGTTGGCGGCCGAGAACATATTGGGGAACTGTGGCGTCGGAACGTTGTAGCCGAGCGGTTCCGGGTTCAGCGTTTCGGCCGACTGGCGGTCGGTATAGAAGCCTTCCAACACGACCGTGACATTGGGTGCCACGTCATAGTGGGTCGTGAAATTCATCTGCTGCCGGTCGAGGCCGGCGGTCAGGCCACCGTTCGGCAGCGTGTTGAACCGGACACCGACGCCGGGGATGAAAATGTCACCCTGGCTGATACCGCCGCCCTGGCACGGGCCGCCGGGCAATTGCTGCGTGCAGAGCGAGCCCGCCGCGGATGACAGCACCGGGTTGTTGAGGCCGTTGTTACCGAAATAATAGTTGGTCCCGCCGATCTGACCGACCGCGCCGGTGACGCGGCTCGAGACGTTGCCATAGCCGTTTTCGATCGCTTCCGGATGCTGGCTGATCGCCCAGGCGCGCTGCGCACCCAGCAACTGATCGGTGTGATCGGTGCCGACGTTGATCAGGATGTTGCCGCGGTCGAAGTCGGCGCCGGCGGTCGAATAGACCGAATGGCGCAGGCCGTCGCCGTAGCTCGTCTCGCCGACCGAGCCACCGACCTCGATGCCGTTGAAATGCTGCTTGGTGATGATGTTGATCACGCCGCCGATCGCGTCGGCACCGTAGATCGACGAGGCGCCGTCACGCAGCACTTCGATGCGTTCGATCATCGAGACCGGGATATTGTCCAGGTCGACGGCGTCGGACGAACCCTGCGTATCCGTGAACGGGAAACGCTGACCGTTCAGCAGGACCAGCGTACGCTGTGGCTGCAGGTTGCGCAGGCCGGCTTCCGAAGCGCCGAGACCGCCGTTGGAGCTGTTGCCGCTGATGCCGCCGGTGAAATCGACGGCCGGCAGCTTCATCAGGATCTGTTCGAGCGACGTGGCCGCGGTCTTGGCGATATCCTCGCTCGACACGACCGTGATGGGATTGGCGCTCGCGGCATCGGTGTTCTTCAGGCGCGAGCCGGTAACCTCAATGGTTTCAGTTTGCGGCGCGCTCTGCGCGAGCGCCGGAACCGCGGCGAAAACCGGCAACAGCGCCAGGACGGCAACCGTTCCGGAAAGTCGGTTCTTAAGTGTCAAGGACCCAGACCCCCTCAATACAATGCTCATTTAAGTGACCCCCTCCCTTGCGGGAAATGCGACCGAGCCGGCAGAACGCACGGCAGGGTCGCAAGGCGAACGGGAATTCTTGTAACTCCCTTGTTACAAAGATTTCCGGAAAGTTTCGTTCGTGACAATAGGCGCGGTCGGGTCGGCGGGGAGGTAGTTGGAGGGTGTGTCCGCGGCGCCACAAAAATGCGGGGCCGCCATGGCGCCAGCGCATGGACTGCCGCTATCGCCCGTCACAAAGAATCGCGAAATCCGGCCACGCACGCCCGGGACCCGCACCCGAAATCCAAAACCTCAGACAATACGCCCCGTCATTTGACAGGCGTCAAATCGCCAAAATCGTCGGAATCGGAAATAACCCGTAATTTCAGGATCGAGTATTCGCAATAATGTGCAAGCTTGCGCTTAGAAAGGAGGCGAATCGCAAAATCATGGCGATTCCTCATGAAAACTGGGCGACTTTTGTCATGAAGATGGCATAATGCGTCTTACGGACCCACACCATGACCGTAACGCATGGCGTTTGCTTCAATAGAAAGCGACGTTATGGCGTCGCAGTTCATGGGGGCGGGTCCAAACCCCCGCATTCATCCCGGCAACCGGCGACGAGCGTTTCCGGTCTGGGATGACGTTCAATGTTTTGGGCTGGTCGATACTGCCGCCGGGATTTGGATATCGGTTCGTGACACAGGGATGGCGAGACAGCGGATTCCCGATCGATTGCGGTGCTGCCGCTATCGACCGCGTGTCCTCTTTTGTCCGGACCCGTCGCGGACGATCCACCCATCCCGGCCGCCGGACCCTCCAAGCCATTGGAATGTCGGTGGAAACACCCTGCCGGATCAGCATCGATCGCCTTACTGTCTGCCCCTTGACGGGAGCGGACGGAGCGTTCTTGGATGCGGCCGGACAGGGAAAACCGGGAATCAACCCAAGGCGAACCCTGGGGAAATCCGGCGAAGCCAGTAACATGGCGCGCTATTTGACGGATTTTCCGGGTTTAGACCAAGGAATGCATAGTTTCGCTTAAACGATTGCGCGTTCGTCCGTCGTGCGGTAACGACGGCGAAATTCGTTGCGCTCGAAACTCTCCCGCGAGAGGGCGGGCGGAGGAGGAGAATGGGATGAATTTCACGCAGCAGCAGAAGAGTCCCGGCCGACAGCTTATGGGCTTCGTCGTCGTGGTGCTCCTGCATGTTGGCTTGATTTACGCGCTGGTGACGGGCCTCGGCACGAACATCGTCGAGGTGATCAAAGCTCCGATCGAGACGAAGATCATTCAGGAGGTGAAGCCGCCGCCGCCGGACGTGCCGCCGCCGCCGCCGCCGCCGAAACTGGCAGCGCCGCCGCCGCCGTATATTCCGCCGCCGGAAATCCAGATCGCACAGCCGCCGCCGCCGACGCCCATGGCGACGGTCGCAACGGTCGCCCCGCCGGCACCGCAAGCCCCGCCGGTGGCCCGCGTGACGGCGCCGTCGGTACCGGATAGCGAAGTGAGCGCGCGGCCGATATCGGGTGGCTCGCCCAAATATCCGGCCCGCATGCTGGATCAAGGTCGCGAAGGCCATGTTGACGTCACTTGCGACGTCGATACGGACGGCTCGACCTCCAATTGCACCGTGACGAGCGTCACCGGAGGGCAGGCTTTTGCAGACTCGGCTTTGGAGTACGTGAAATCGGCACACTACAAGCCGCGAATTTTGAACGGGGTCGCGGTGAAGGAACCGCATCACACGTTCAGCATCGGCTTCACGCTGAAGTAGCGCCGGCAACGACACGGCAGATCAACAGATAAAGGCAACTCGGGACCTCCGCACCGCGAAGACGACGGAACCCGACCTTCCGGAGACACCATGATCAAGACCAACAGCCTGACGGCCCTCGCAATGGCCCTCCTCCTCGCCGCCGCCCCGCTCGCCTCGACCGTGGCGCTGGCCCAGACGGCGCCGGCGGCCCCGGCTCCGGCGGCGACCGCGCCGGCCGCACCGCCTCCTGCAGCGGCCGCTCCGGTGGCCCCGGCCACGCCGGCTCCGGCCGACGCGAGCGCCCCGCCGGCGGCCGCTCCTGCCGCAGCCCCGACCGACGCGCCGGCCCTGGCGGCCCCGCCGGTCGGCCCGGCACCGACGACCGAGGCGGTCGACAATCCCTACGGCCTCGATGCCTTGTGGAAGGGCGGCGATTTCGTGTCGCGCGGCACGCTGGTCATTCTGGTCATCATGTCGGTCGGCACCTGGTACATCATGATCATCAAGGTGTGGGAGCAGTCGCGCCTGTTCTCGGCCGGCAAGAAGGCGAACAAGAGCTTCTGGACGGCCGGCTCGATCCAGGAGTCGGTCGGCAGGCTGAAGCCGACGAGCCCGTTCCGCTACATCGCCGAGAGCGGCGTTTCGGCGAGCGAGCATCACGAAGGCACGCTGGTCGAGCAGATCGACCTCAATACCTGGATCACCATGTCGATGCAGCGCGCAGTCGAGGCGATCCAGAGCCGGCTGCAGGGCGGCCTGGCCTTCCTGGCGACGGTCGGCTCGACGGCACCGTTCGTGGGCCTGTTCGGCACGGTCTGGGGCATCTACCACGCACTGACCGCGATCGGCATCGCCGGCCAGGCCTCGATCGACAAGGTCGCCGGTCCCGTCGGTGAGGCGCTGATCATGACGGCGATCGGTCTCGCGACCGCTGTTCCGGCCGTGCTGGGATACAACTGGCTCGTGCGCCGCAACAAGTCGGGCATGGAGCTGGTCCGCAACTTCTCGTCCGACGTCCACTCGGTGCTGCTCTCGGGCAGCAACCCGGGCAAGGGCGCTGCCGCCCGGGTCGCCTGACCATGGCGATGAACGTCGGCTCGCCCGACGGGGGCGGCGAGGACGAGGTGGTGTCGTCGATCAACACGACACCGCTCGTCGACGTCATGCTGGTGCTGCTGATCATCTTCCTGATCACGATCCCGGTGGTGACCCATACGGTGCCGGTGGTGCTGCCGAAGGAAACCAACATCCCGACGCAGACCAAGCCGGACAACATCAACCTGTCGGTCAACAAGGACGGGGACCTGTTCTGGAACGAGCAGCCGGTGGCCGACTTTCCGGCGCTGGTCGAGCGGCTGAAGGTGGTGGCGGTCAAGGTGCCGCAGCCCGAGGTGCATATTCGAGGCGACTCGAACGCGCGCTACGAATTCGTCGGCAAGGTCGTCATGAGCTGCGAGCGGGCCGGCATCTTCAAGATCGGCTTCATCACCGAACCGCCACCGCACGGCGGTTGAGGACGAACGGCCCGCCGGCACCGCCGGCGGGCCTCCGGACCAGATTTGCGGACCAGATTTAAGGAACGAACCCCATGGGTATGAATGTCGGATCCGGCAGCGAGGGCGGCGATCCCGAGGTGATGGTGGACATGAACACCACGCCGCTGATCGACGTGATGCTCGTGTTGCTGATCATGCTGATCATCACCATCCCGATCCAGACGCACGCGGTGAAGCTCGACCTGCCGGCCGGCAATCCGCCGCCGCCGCCGGCGCCGCCCGAAGTCGTCACCGTCGACGTCGATTTCGACGGCACGATCCTGTGGAACGACGAGGTGGTCGATCGCCAGGGCCTGGACGCGCGCATCCTGACCGCGGCGGCCCAGCCGGTTCAGCCGGAGCTGCACCTGCGACCGAACAAGCTGGTGACCTACAAGTACGTCGCCGCCGTCATGGCCGATGCCCAGCGCCTCGGCCTGACGAAGCTCTCCCTCGTCGGTAACGAACAGTTCATCGACGCGAACTAAAAAAGCGGCGTTGTTGAAAGCGAGGCTGTATTGCAGCCTCACTTTTCGTATCTTTCGGAATCTTCTTTTCCGCCCCCATTCGGAATCCCCATCAATGACGCGTTTCCGCCTTCTGTACGTCGGTCTCGTCGGTGCCGGCCTCGGCCTTTCCATGCTGCCTCACTCGCCGCTCGGCATCGCCGCCGCCCAGGCGCAGGAAGCGGACAAGCTCCGCCCCGAAGTCGGCAAACCGCTGCAGAAGGCGCAGGATTTCGTGAAGCAGCACAAGCTGCCGGAAGCGACCGCCCAGCTTCACGACGCCGAGAACGCCAAGAGCAAGACGGCGTACGAAAGCTTCGTGATCGAACAGGTGCGCGGGTCGATCGCCCAGGCGTCCGGCGACACCGCCGCCGCCGCCAAGTCCTACGAGACGCAATTGGCGTCCGGCCGCGTCACCGGCGCCGAGCAGACCAAGCTGGTCCTGGCCGTCGCCAGCATGAGCTACCAGGCCAAGGATTATCCGAAGGCGATCACCTGGTTCACCCGCTATTTCAAGGAAAGCGGCGCCGACCCCGCGATGCGGACCTTCCTGATCCAGTCCTATTACCTGTCGGGCGACTATGCCAGCGCCGGCAAGGCCCAGGCCGATCAGATCCAAGCCGAGGAGAAGGCCGGCCAGAAGCCGCCCGAGGACCAGCTCCAGCTGCTTCAGGCCTGCCAGACCCAGACGAAGGACAACGTCGGCTTCTCCAACACCATGGAAAAGCTGGTGACCCTCTATCCCAAGAAGGACTATTGGGCGCAGTTGATCCATGGCCTGCAGGTCAAGCCGGGCTTCTCCGACCGTCTGACGCTCGATCTCGATCGGCTGCAGCTGGCCGTCGGTACGCTCGCGACCTCGGCGCAATACATGGACATGGCGCAGATCTCGCTGCAGGCGGGATTGACCGGCGAAGCCAAGGCAGTCGTCGACAAGGGTTATGCCGCGGGCGTGCTGGGAACCGGTGCCGAGGCCGCTCGTCAGCAGCGCCTGAAGGATCTCGTGACCCGGACCATCGCCGAAGACCAGCAGACAGCGGGCAAGGCCGATGCCGATGCCGCAGCGGCGAAGGACGGCCAGGCGCAGCTCGACCTCGGCGCGAAATACGTCAGCTACGGCCAGTTCGACAAGGGCATCCCGGCCATGGAAGCGGGTATCCGCAAGGATGCGCTGAAGCATCCCGAGGACGCCAAGCTGCACCTGGGCCTTGCCTACCTGGCCGCCGGCCAGAAGGCCAAGGCCGTCCAGATGCTGAAGACGGTCGGCGGCACGGATGGCACGGCCGACCTTGCCCGCCTGTGGATCCTGCAGATCGGCAAGGTCTGAGCCCACCCTCTTCTCGTCGCATGAAAAAAAGGCCGGCAGCCCTCGGGGTTGCCGGCCTTTTCCATTGGGGGGCGTCGCGGGCTTCAGGGGGCGAACGACAGGAAGCGCGAGGGGTGGAAGTTCAGGACGTTCTCCTCCCAGCCCCGCAGCCGGGGCGACACGATCGCCCGGTAGACCGGAAAATTCAGCGGCAATACCGCCGCATCGTCGATCAGCACCTGCTCGGCCCGGCCGAGGAGCTTCGCCCGCTGCACGGCATCGACCGTCCCCGACGCCTTCTCGAGCAACACGTCGAAGGTCGGGTTGGCATAGCCCGCGTCGTTGAGCTCGCCCGCCGCCGTGCGATAGCCCGACAGGAGATCGTAGGCATCCGCATAGGAACCGTTGATCTGGTCGTACGCGATCTGGAAATCCCGTTCGCGCAGGTTGGCCAGATAGACCTGCCATTCCCGATTGACCAGAGTCAGCTCGATGCCGCAGCAATCCTTCCACATGGCGGCGATCGCCAGCAGGATGCGTTTCTTGTCGCGATCGGTCTGATACACGATCGACAGCTTGAGCGGCCCGCCCTTGCCGGCACCCGATTCCTCATAGAGCTTGCGGGCGGCAGCCAGCCGGTCCGCCTCGTTCATCTCCTTGTAGCTGAGCGTCTGGGGTTCGTAGCCTTCGACCCCGCCGGTGATGAAACCATAGGCAGCGATCTCGCCGGCCGGCTCGACCTTGTCGCTCAGCACCCGGCGATCGATCGCCATCGACAGCGCCGTGCGCAATTTCAGGTTCGACGCCAGCGGCTCCATGCGCATGTTGATCGCCAGATAGACGACGGCCAGTTGTGGCGCCAGGTGGAGGTGGTTGGGGATCGTCCGCTTCGCCCAGTCCAGCTCGCCCGCCGGCACCCGGGAAATGTCCAGCTCGCCGGCGCGATAGCGCTTCAGCGCGGTCTGGTCGTCCTCGACCACGACCCAGTGGATTTCGTCGAACGCGACCCCGGCGGCCTCGCGATAGGCCGCGTTCCGCTTGAGCACGAGCTCGGATTGCGGTGCCCAGGACGTGAGCACATAGGCACCGTTCGAAACGAGGTTGCCTGGGCGGCTCCACTGGTCGGCGAATTTCGCCAGGGCGGCGCGATTGATCGGTGCCGCCGCCGCCGTCGCCAGCAGGTTCGGCAACAGCGGCATCGGATGTTCCAGGGTAAGGCGCAGCATCGTCGGATCGATCGCCGCGGCGCCCAGCGCCGCCAAATTCTTCTCCGCGCCGGCGATGATGCGCGTGGCGTTCTCCAGCACGTCGAACATCTGCGCGGATGGCGACGCGGTGGCCGGGGCGACGAGGCGTTGAAAGGCGGCGACGAAATCGTCGGCCGTCACCGGCGTGCCGTCGGACCATCTCGCGTCCGGCCTCAGATGGAAAGTCCAGACCAGGCCATCCGCCGAGGTTTCCCACCGGTCCGCCACACCCGGAACCGGGCGGGCGCCGGCATCATAGGTCGTCAGGCCTTCGAACAGATCCATCTCGATATTCTGTTCCGGTCCGCCGGAAGACTTATGCGGGTCGAGCGTTTCCGGCTCGACCTGGCTGGCCCGCTTGAGGATCGTCGCGGCACCGGCCACCTCGTGCGTCGCCGCCAAGCATAGCGTCGACAGCGTGATCATCAGACCATGTGCGAGGATACGTCGTCCCAACCGGCTCAAAGGGTCTGTCCCAGAAAACGCTTCGGGGCCGCCTTGGGCGGCATGGGGATCGGTGGCGGCGACGGCGTCAACGCGGCGGTCACCTTCTTTTCGAGCGCGTCGCGGGACAGCGGCTTGATCAGCAGGCCGTTGAGCTTCAATCCCTGGGCGGCCAGGACGCTCCGCGGCTCGGCTTTCCACGTCATAATGACGATCGGCAGGTCGCGGCGGGGCGGCACGCGGCCGGTCCGGATGTCCGCGGCCAGGTCGAAGCCCGATCGCGCACCGAGCTGCCAGTCGATCAAGGCGAGGTCGATCGTCGTCGACGCCAGCGCGTGCTCGGCATCTTCGGCGCTCTCGACCGAGACGACCCGTTCGAATCTGAGCTCACGTAGCGCCGCCTGGATCATCTGGCGGACCATTTCGGTGGGATCGACGATCAGCGCGGTCTTGCCCCGGCCGATCATCAAATGCTCCGCGCCATTCGGCGGCCCATCCCGTTCAAGAACATGCTCATCGCTGCTGATCGTCAAATAGTTTGCTCGAGGATTTGATACCCGCAAATACTTACAAACCCTTTAGTTCGATTTGTTTCAGAAAGCGGGCGGCGCCGATGCCCGCCCAGCGCCCCGTCGCAAAGCAGGCCTGCAGCAGATAGCCCCCGGTCGGCGCTTCCCAGTCCAGCATCTCGCCGGCCAGGAAAACACCCGGGCGGGTGCGTAGCTGCAGATCACCATCGAGCGCTTCCCACCGGACCCCGCCGGCGGTCGAGATGGCCCGATCGATCGGCGCGGCGCCGGTCGCGACCAGCGGCAGGGCCTTCAAGGCCTCGGCCCATCGTCCGGGTGCATCGTCGATCACGTCCGGCCGGGTCGCGCGCAGCAAAGCGGCCGCGATCGGCGGCAGGTTCGCCGCCTTGCGCAGGAAGTTCGACAGGCTGGCGCCCCGCCGCGGCCGCCCCAGTCGGGCCGCGAGCTCGGCCAACGTCAGATCAGGCTTGAAATCGAGCAGCAGGGTCGCGCTTCCCGCCTCCGCCAGCGCCTCGTGCGGGGTGCCGCCCAGGGCGTAGACGGCGCCGCCCTCGATGCCATACCCCGCGATCACGGCCTCGCCGCGCACCCGCACCGCGCCGATCGCGAGCGCGACGTTCTTCAGCGGCGTGCCGGCGTAGCGCTCGGCGAACCCGTCCGGCCACGCGATGGTGAAGCCGCAATTGGCAGGACGAAAGGGCGCCAGGGACACGTCGAGCCGGCGCGCCCAGGCGCCGTCCGACCCCAGCCGCGCCCAGCTGGCGCCGCCCAGCGCCAGCACGGTCGCAGACCCACGAACATGGGCAACAGCGCCGTCCGGGCCGATGAGACGATGGGCGCCGTCCCCGTCGAAACCGTCCCAGCGGCGGCGCGTATGCAGGCGGACGCCGGACCGGCCCAGCCGTGCCAGCCAGGCGCGCAACAGCGGCGAGGCCTTGAGCCCGACTGGAAAGACCCGGCCGCTGGAGCCGGCGAAGGTCTCGATCCCCAGGTCCCCCGCCCAGGCGCGCAAGGCGTCTGGCGGGAAGGCTTTGAGCATCGGCGCCAGCCGGTCGGCCGCCTCGCCGTAGCGACCGAGGAACCGGTCGAACGCTTCGCCATGGGTCAGGTTGAGCCCCCCGCGCCCGGCCATCAGGAACTTGCGGCCGACCGACGGCATGGCATCGTAGAGCACGATCGGATATCCCTGCCCCGCCAGGCTCTCCGCCGCCATCAGTCCGGCCGGGCCGGCGCCGATCACGGTGACCCCCAAGTCACCGTGATCGATGCCCTCTGGACGCGGGCCCGCGTGGTCGTCGCGCGGTGAGGCGGAATGCTCGGGCATGGGGGAAATATTCCGAAACCTTTTGTGTAAGCCCAAGGCTATACGCCCCGGCGAGACGGCGCCATAATCCGCGCCATGCCCGATCCGTCTCCCGCCGCGACCCTGCTATTCCTCCGCGAGGAGGATCTGCGCCAGGGCGTCGAGCTGCTGTATTTCGCGACCCGCGACTTCGCCGCCGAATGCGATGCCATCCTGGCCGAGCACGATCTCGGTCGGCCCCATCACCTGGCGCTGCATTTCATCGCGCGGCAGCCGCACATCACCGTCTCGGTGCTGGGAGACCTGACCGCTCTCAGTAAACAGAGCCTGGGTCGCGTCCTGGACCTGCTGATCGAGCGCGGCCTGATCAGCCAGCGGCCCGGCCTGAACGATCGACGGCAGCGGCTGCTGACCCTGACCCCGGCCGGGACGACCCTGGAAAAGAGCCTGTCCGACCGGCAGCGGGCGCGCATGGCGCGCGCCTATCGCGACGCCGGTGCCGCCGCCGTCGATGGGTTTCGCAAGGTATTGCTGGGCCTGGTCGCCACCCCGCAGGATCGTCGCCGGTTCGATCGGCCGGCCGAGACGGGTCCACGCCGGTGACGTCGGTCGACGATGATGCCCCGGCGCCGGAAGTCGCTCCGCACCTGCTGATCGTCGACGACGACAGTCGCCTGCGCGCGGTGCTGAAGCGCTATCTGGTCAAGAACGGTTTCCTCGTGACCGAAGCGTCCGATGCGCGCGACGCCCGGGCGAAGCTGAAGTCGCTCGAGTTCGACCTGCTGATCCTCGACGTCATGATGCCGGGCGAAACCGGTTTCGAGTTGCTCAGCCATCTGCGCAAGGAGACGCGTGTCCCGGTGCTGATGCTGACCGCCATGTCGGAGCCGTCCGACCGGATCAACGGGCTCGAGCGCGGCGCCGACGACTACCTGCCGAAGCCGTTCGAGCCACGCGAACTGGTACTGCGCTTGCGCAACATCCTGGCCCGCGTGCCGCCGCCGGCGGCCCCGGTCGAGCCGGTCGCCATCCTGCGCCTGGGCGATTGCGCGCTCGACCTGAAACGTGGCGAATTGACCCGCAACGGCGCCCTGGTCCATCTGACGGCGGGCGAGGCGGCCCTGCTGATGGCGCTGGCCAACCGTGCGGGCGAACCGGTCTCGCGCGAAGCGCTGTCGGCCTATAGCCAGTTCAGCGGCAACGAGCGGACAGTCGACGTGCAGATCACCCGGCTGCGCCGCAAGATCGAGCGCGACCAGAAATATCCTCGCTATCTGCAGACCGTCCGAGGCACCGGCTATGTCCTCAAACCGGACTGAGCCGGGCCGCGCGCCAAGGGCCCGACGATCCAATTTGTTCAAGCGCATTCTGCCGCGCAGCCTGTTCGGCCGGTCGGTGCTGATCCTGGTGACGCCGCTGATCCTGGTCCAGGCGGTCGCGACCTGGGTGTTCTACGATCGGCTGTGGGACACGGTGGTCCGGCGGTTGGCAAGCGCCGCCGCCGGCGACATCGCGCTCACCATCGACGCCCGCACGCTGATCTCCGGTTCCGGCAACGAGGGGCAATTGTTCGAGCTGGCCCATGGTTCGACCGAGTTCAGCTTCGAACTGCTGCCGGGCGCCCAACTGCCCGACCGGGCACCGCCGCCGACCGGCAGCCTGATCGAGCGGCACCTGACGAACGCGCTCGCCGAGCGGGTCGGCCGCCCGTTCCAGATCGACGAAAAATCCCAGGCCGACCAGCACATCATCGACATCGCGATCCAGCTGCCGGACGGCGTGCTCGACGTCGCGGTGCCCCGCTCGCGCGTACTGATCGGCGCGCCCTACATCTTCATCCTGTGGATGGTCGGCACCGCGCTGATCACCTTCGCGCTCGCCACCCGCTTTCTGCGCAACCAGGTGCGCTCGCTGCGCCGGCTTGCCAATGCGGCAGAGGCGTTCGGCAAGGGCCGCGACGTGCCGAATTTCAAGCCGGAGGGCGCCACCGAAGTCCGCCAGGCCGCCGCCGCCTTCCTGGTCATGCGCGAGCGGCTGCAGCGGCAGATCAGCCAGCGCACCGAAATGCTGGCCGGCGTCTCCCACGACCTGCGCACGCCGCTCACGCGCATGAAGCTGGAACTGGAACTGCTGGGCGACGTCGAGGAGGCCCATGGCCTGCGCGGCGACGTGGCCGAGATGCAGCAGATGATCGAAGGTTATCTGGCCTTCGCCCGCGGCGAGGGCAACGAGCAGCCGGCGGTCGTCGACCTGATGGAGTTCCTGCGCGACGCGGTGGCGAACGCCCGGCGCGACGGGACGGAAATCAGCCTGATCGGTCCGGAGGAACTGCATGTGCCGATCCGGCGCGATGCGTTCCGGCGCTGCATCATGAACCTGATCGGCAATGCCAGCCGCTATGGTGGCCACGTCTGGTTGACCGTCATGCCGACGCCGAGTGCGGTCGAGATGATGATCGACGATGACGGCCCCGGCATTCCCGAGGCGCTGCGCGAGGCGGTGTTCCGTCCGTTCTATCGGCTGGAAAGCTCGCGCAACCAGGCGACCGGCGGCATCGGTCTCGGGCTGACGATCGCACGTGACATCATGCTGAGCCACGGCGGCGACCTGAAGCTGGAGACCTCGCCCCAGGGCGGCCTGCGCGCGCGCATGATCGTGCCGCGCTAGCTAAAACAGACGCGCGCCGTTCGGCACCGGCAGGTCCGGTTCGACCAGCACCACAGCGCCGTCGGGATCGGGGAAACCCAGCACCAGCACCTCGGACATGAACTTGCCGATCTGGCGGGGCGGAAAATTGACCACGGCCGCGACCTGGCGACCGACCAGGTTTTCGACCGCGTAATGCACCGTGATCTGGGCCGACGATCGTTTCACGCCGATGTCGGCACCGAAATCGACGGTCAGCTTGATCGCGGGCCTGCGCGCTTCGGGATAGGGCTCGGCCGCAACGATCGTGCCGACCCGGATGTCGACCTGCATGAAATCATCGAAACTTATCGTCATCGGCGGCTATGTCCCTTCGATCTACATCGGAGAACCATAGGCATGACCGCGCCCGGCGCAAAGAAAAAGGGCCGATCCCTGCGGACCGGCCCCGGAGCAAGCGATGCGGCGCTCGCTATTTCTTGGTGTGCTTCTTCACCAGGTCGCGGACTTCGTCGAGGCCTTCGGTCACGCGCTTGTTGATGACCTCGAATGCCTCCTGCTGCGCCTTGCCGACGATCTCGGCCAGTTCGCGGGCATTGCCGAACGCCTTTTCCAGCGCCTGCTTGGCGGCGTCGGTCTGCTTGGTGACGCGATCTTCCGGCGACTGGTTCTGGAACAGCTCGCGCGCGAGGGTCGAGGCTTCTTCGAAACCGGCGCGGAGGATCTCGGCCTGGCGGCGGGCGACGGTCTGCAGACCTTCGATCGCCAACTGGTTGGCCTTGGTCAGCGCTTCGATGTTCTTGCGCTGGGTTGCGAGCACGGTTTCCATGTCCACGCCGGGCAGCTTGAATTCCGCCATCAGCTTGGTGACATCCGTGTCGAACGGGTTCGGAAGCTTGGCCATCGACGTATATCCTCCACAGGGTTTCGGTTGGACGGAACGAACTGCCGCAACTGTTGCGTGGGACCATCTACCGAGGCGCGAGCCTCGTCAAGCGTTTTTGCTGCACTGCAGCAAAAACGCTTGGAACATCCAAATCCGGGGTACTAGGCGACGGCCTCGCCGCCTGGCGCCACCGGCGGCCGGCGCAAACGCATGAACGGTTCCGCCCGCTTCAATGCGCGATCGAGCGACGCCATGGTGCGTGCCAGGTCGGCACTGTCATCCTCCAGCCAAACGCGCACCGTGGCAAGGTACGCGAGCCCCAACAGCTTGACCCGCACGGCACCCTTGAGACCGCTCGCGGAAATGCCCGCGGCCTCCAGCATCCAGCCGAGCGAGCGCGGCAGGTGGCATGCCAGCGCGAGGCCGTCGAGCCGGCCGCGCCGGGCGTCGCGACCCAGTCCCCGAAGACCGGGCTTGTACCGGGCCAGAAGATCGAACCGGTGCATCAGCACCTCGAACAGGCGATCGTGCGGCGTCGCATCCGCCTCGCCCGGCAATGCCACCATCGCCGCATCGACGCGGCGGGCGAAACTCTTCAGGATCGCCCCTTTCGAAGGGAAGACGCCGTAGAGATCGGCCAGGCTGACCTCGGCCGCGGCGGCGATATCGGCCAGGGCCAGCCCGCTCCAGGAACGGTCGGCCGCGAGTGTCAGGGCGGCATCGACGACCGCGCCTTCCAGGTCGGCGACGGGTTTTTGGGAACTGGTCTTCGAGCCGCTGATCTTCCGCGCCATGATCCGGATGCTCTCCTACGCCGATGCAATGATCACATCATATGGCGACCCTTGGGCCCGGTGGCCAGCCCTGTGCGACCGGAAACCCGATCAGCACACGGCGATGACGGTGCCGCCGGTCAGCCTCACCAGGTCGTCGAAGCCGAGCGGGAACACCGCATGGGGATGGCCGGCGGCCGCCCAGATCTCGTCGTAGCGCCGCAGGTCCTGGTCGATGAACACGACCGGCGGCTGCAGATGGCCGACCGGCGCGACCCCGCCGATGGCGAAGCCGGTGACCTCACGCACGAAGGCGGCATCGGCCTTGCCGAGCGGCTGCCCCAGCGCGGCGACGACATTCTGCTCGACCACCCGGTTGCCGCCGCTGGTCACGACCAGCACGGCTTGGCCGGACGTCAGGCGGAAGATGATGGATTTGGCGATCTGCTCGACTGCGCAGCCGATCGCGGCGGCGGCCTCCGCCGCGGTCCGGCAGGCGTCGGGCAGCAGCCGGACCGGCCCTTGGTGGCCGGCGGCGGCGAGCGTGGCGGCGACCCGCTCGATGCCGGGATGCGCGAGGCTGGTCAATCGGCCAGTTCCCGCGACCGACGGGTCGCCGCCGCGATCGCCCGCACCATCAGGTCCGGCACGCCGCCCTCGGCCATCAGCACACCCAGGGCCGCCTGGGTCGTGCCATTGGGGCTGGTGACGTTCTTGCGCAACTGCTCGGCGGATTCACCAGGCGACTGGACGGCAAGCTCGCCGGCACCCGCCACGGTCGTGCGCGCGAGTTTCATGGCGAGGTCGGGCGTCAAGCCGGCGGCGACACCGCCCGCCGCCATCGCTTCCATCAGCAGGAAGACATAGGCGGGTCCGCCGCCGGAGGTGGCGGTCACGACGTCGATCAGCTGCTCGTCTTCGACCCATTCGACATCGCCGCCGGCCTGCAGCAGCCGGTCGCACAGCGCACGCTGCTCTGCGGTGACCCTGGCGTTCGGCACGGCGACGGAGATGCCGCGACCGATCGCGGCCGGCGTGTTGGGCATGGCGCGCACGATTGGAGTCGCCGCCCCGTACAGCGTCTCGAAATGCTCGATGGTCTTGCCCGCGGCGATCGACAGCACGACCGCGCCCCGGCCGACGATGTCGCGATAGACCGGCGCCGCGTTTGCCATCATCTGCGGCTTGACGGCGATGACGACCACATCGGGCGCGAAACCCGCCGGCAGGTCGAGACCCGACTTGACCGCGAGCACCCTGCTGTCGCCGGCGAAGGCATCCGGGCCTGGGCCGGGATCGACGGCCACGGCACGCGCGATCGCCCCACCCTTCAGCCAGCCCGCCAGCAACGCTCCGCCCATCTTGCCGCAGCCGATGAGCAGGACTTCCGTATTGTTTGTCGTCATGAAACGGTTCAGGCCTCGCCCACGGGTTCGATCATGGCGGAGATGACGGCTTCATCGGCCGTCTTGCCGCCCCAGATCACGAACTGGAAGGCCGGATAGAACCGCTCGCACTCGGTCAGCGCCATGTCGACCAGATCCTCGATCTGCTCGACCGAGGCGCCCATGGCACCGCGCAGCAGCACGGCATGGCGGAACATCGGCAGGCTGGTATCGGAGCAGACGTCGAAATGTCCGAGCCACATCTTCTCGTTCACGACCGCCAACAGCTCGTAGACCGGCAGCTTGCGCGCCTTCGGCACCTTCATGTCGAAGCTGCAGGAGAAATGCAGCGCGCTGATTTCCTCCTGCCACACGAACAGCAGGCGATAGTCACACCAGCGGCCGGAGATCTCGACCACCATCTCCTCGTCGCTCGAGCGGTCATGCGGCCATTCGTTGGCCAGCACGATCTCTTCGACCAGGTCGATCGGATTGGTTGCGACAATTTCGGTTTCAGTGGAAAGCGCGGTCATGGCTGCCCTCCTTCAGGGGAGCGTGGGGCCGAAGCATCCGCAGGGTCCGCGTCGGCTTCGATCCCGAGATAATGTATCGATCCGGGAGCCAACCCCAACATACGGTAGGGTGCCAAAGGCTCACGGGGTGTGCAAGCGCCGCGCCCGGCCGCTTGGGCTTACGACGCGTCGGACACCTTCTTCGTGCGAGTCGACGGCGCTTTCACCACGGTCGGCACGGCCAGCGCCGCGGCGCCGGTCAGCTCGGCCAACCGCGACTCCAGGGCCGCGAGCCGGACGGCGAGCGCTTCCTGCTCGGCCCGGGCCCGGGCGGCCATCGTCTGGACCGCGTCGAATTCTTCGCGCGAAACCACGTCCATGCGCCCAAGGACTTTTTCAAACTGTTCGCGCATCCGGGTCTCGATTTCCTCGCGCACGCCGGTCAGCGCGGAGAAGGCGCCGGTCGCGACCCGCGAAAGATCGTCGAGCAGGCGATTGTCGGTTTGCATGGTGCGTCAGCCCCTTCCTGCCTGATAGATCGCCTCATCTTCGCATGCGCTAGCATATTTCCTGCGTCAGGCAAACGTCGATGGGGGCGCATCTGATCCGCGCCGGCTTCTCCGGACCGGCTCGCCAGCGCCGCCGACCGGACCGACGCTTGCCGCCCGCCCGGCCTTCGGCCATAAATCCGGGGGCGGGGCCGCATCGAATGCGTGTCCGCGCTCAAAGCTAAGGAAACGGTTGATATGATCGTCATCACGGGCGGCGCGGGTTTCATCGGCTCGAATCTGGTCGCCGCCCTCGAGGCGCGCGGCGGTGAAAGCCTGGTCGTCTGCGATTGGCTGGGCCTGGGCGACAAGTGGCGCAATCTCGGCAAGCGCGAGCTGCTGGCGATCGTTCCGCCCGAAGAGCTGTTCGATTATCTCGACGAACGCCGCGGCGACATCGAGACCATGTTCCACATGGGCGCGGTCTCCTCGACCACGGAGGGCGACGCGGACCTGATCGTCCGGACCAATCTCACCCTGTCGCAACGGCTGTGGGGCTGGTGCGCCGAAAGCCGCGTCCGGCTGATCTACGCCTCGTCCGCCGCGACCTACGGCGACGGCAAGGCCGGGTTCGAGGACGATTGGTCGAGCGGAGCGCTCGCCAAGCTGACGCCGCTCAATGCCTATGGCTGGTCGAAGCAATTGTTCGACCGCTGGGTCGCGCGCCAGATCGAGCGCGGCTATCCGGCGCCGCCGCAATGGGTCGGTTTGAAATTCTTCAACGTCTATGGGCCGAACGAATATCACAAGGCGGGCCAGCAGAGCGTCGTGGCGCAGATCGCCGACCACGTCATCGGCGGCGGGCGGGCCACTCTGTTCCGCTCCCATCACCCCGACTACGCCGACGGCGGCCAGTTGCGCGACTTCGTGACGGTCGAGGATGTGGTCGCCATCATGATGTGGCTTTACGACATGCCGAAGCTGTCGGGCATTTTCAACATCGGCACCGGCAAGGCGCGCAGCTTCCTGGACCTGGCCAACGCCGTGTTCGCCGCGGTCGACCGCAAGCCCGAGATCCATTTCGTCGACACGCCGGACAATATCCGCGCGAACTACCAGTATTTCACCGAAGCGCGGATGGACCGGCTGCGCGCCGCCGGCTGCCCGGTCCAGCCGACCTCGCTCGAAGACGGCGTGACCGCCTACGTGAAAAACTACCTGACCCAGGCGGACCGCTACCGATGATCGGCGTCATTCCCTATCCCGCGTTCGACCCGTTCGTGTTCCACATCGGATGGTTCGGCATCCGTTGGTACGCGATCGCCTATATCGCCGGCCTGCTGCTCGGCTGGCGCTATTGCCTCTATCTGGCCAAGCGCCCGCCGACGCTGCTCAAGACCATCGACGTCGACGACTTCCTGACCTGGGCTACGCTCGGCGTCGTGCTCGGCGGCCGCATCGGCTACGTGCTGTTCTACCAGTTCGATCTCTACAGCACCGATCCGCTGGAGATCGTCCGGCTGTGGCACGGCGGCATGTCGTTCCATGGCGGCTGCGCCGGCGTGACGATCGCCATGATCCTGTTCTGCCGCAAGCGCGGGATCCCGTTGTTCGCCTTTTCCGATATCGTCGCCAGCGCCGTGCCCCTGGGCCTGTTCTTCGGCCGGCTGGCCAATTTCGTGAACGGCGAGCTGTGGGGCCGCCCGACCGACGTCCCTTGGGCCATGGTGTTTCCAAACGGCGGGCCCGAGCCGCGCCATCCGAGTCAACTCTACGAGGCCGGCCTGGAAGGGATCGGGCTGTTCGTCATCGCCCTGGTGCTCGATCGCGCGTTCGAGGCACGCGTGCGGCCCGGCGTCATCACCGGCGCGTTCTTGATCGGCTATGCCGCCGCCCGGACGGTCAGCGAGCTGTTCCGCGAGCCCGACAAGCAGCTGGGCTTCCTGATCTTCGGCACGACCATGGGCCAGCTGCTGTCGATCCCGTTGCTGCTCGGCGGCATCTGGCTGATCCTGCGCGCCAAGCCGGTGGCGACGACCGTCACCGCCTGAGGCCATGAACCTGCTCGAACGACGCCTGGCCGACGAGATCCGCGCATCCGGCCCGATCGGCGTCGACCGGTTCATGGGTGCGGCGCTCGAGCATTATTACCGCTCGCGCGACCCGCTGGGTGCCGGCGGCGATTTCACCACGGCGCCGGAGATCAGCCAGGTGTTCGGCGAAATCATCGGCCTGTGGGGCGCCGACCAGTGGCAGCGCCTGGGCGGTCCGCTGCCGCTGCGCCTGGTCGAGCTCGGTCCCGGCCGCGGCACCCTGATGGCCGACCTGCTGCGCGCGCTCCGCGTGGTGCCGCCGCTGCGCCAGGCGGTCGAGGTCCATTTCGTCGAGACCAGCCCGACGCTGCGCGAGCGGCAGGCGGAAACCCTGCGGCGGCTTCACCCGGATGTGGCGCCCCGGTGGCACGACGCCCTGGCGCAGGTACCCCAGGGCCCGATGCTGCTGATCGCCAACGAATTGTTCGACGCCCTGCCGATCCGGCAATGGCTGCGCGAGCATGGCCGATGGCGCGAGCGGCTGGTCGGGCTCGACGGGTCGGGCGCCTTCGCGTTCGAGACCGGGCAGATCGGGACGCCGCCGGTGGATCCACCGCTCACCGCAAGCGACGGCGCGCTGTTCGAAACCTGCGAGCCCGGCCTCGCCATCGCCGGCGAGATCGGCCGGCGGCTGGCCGCTGCCCCCGGCGCCGCCCTGCTGATCGATTATGGCCACGGACAGACCGCGGCCGGCGAGACGCTCCAGGCGCTGAAGGCCCATGCTTATGCCCCGGTCCTGGCCGACGCGGGAGAAGCCGACCTGACCGCCCATGTCGATTTCGAGGCGCTCGGCAACGCCCTGGCGGCTGCCGGCGCAAATGTCGCACCATTGGCCCTGCAGGGCCAATTCCTGATCGAGAACGGCGCGAACCTGAGGCTTGAGGCGCTGTTGCGCGGCAAGGACGAAGCGGCCGGCCTACGGTTGAAGACCGGTGTGCGCCGCTTGCTCGATCCCATGGAAATGGGCAGGCTGTTCAAGGTCCTCGCGGCCACGTCCCCCGAACGGAGCCCGCCCTGACCCAGTCGTTCGTCACCCTCCCGACCCTGGCCGATCAGTCCGTGCTGCGCCATGCCTTCTTCACGCGCCAGGGCGGCAGCGGCGACGGGCTCTATGCGTCGCTCAACTGCGGCTTCGGCTCGGATGACGATCCGGCGCGGGTCGAGGCCAATCGCGCCCGCGCCATGGCGCTGCTCGATCTGCCCGCGACCGCGCTGGTAACCGTGCATCAGATCCATTCCGCCGACGTTTCGGTGGTGGAACGACCTTGGCCACGGGCGGAAAATCCGAAAGCCGACGCGATGGTCACCGATCGTCCCGGGGTGGCGCTGGGCATCCTGACGGCGGATTGCGTGCCGATCCTGTTCGCCGACATGGAAGCGCGGGTGATCGGTGCCGCCCATTCCGGCTGGAAAGGCACGCGCGACGGCATTTCCGAGGCGATCGTGGCGGCGATGGAGCGGCTGGGCGCCCGGCGTGGGCGTATCCGGGCGGCGATCGGCCCCGCGATCCAGCAGCAATCCTACGAGGTGGGACCGGAATTCCCGGAACGGTTCACCGCGCTCGATGCCGGGACCGACCGGTTTTTCGTGCCGTCGGTCCGGCCCGGCCATTTCATGTTCGATCTGCCGGGCCTGGTCGAGGCGCGCCTCGTCGCCCTCGGCCTGGGCTCCGTCGAGCGCAGCCACCACGACACGGCCGCGGAGGCGGACCTGTTCTTCAGTTACCGGCGCGCCACCTTGATGGGCGAGCCCGACTATGGCCGAGGCCTGTCGGCGATCGCTCTTACCGACTGACGGCCCGGACTGACCGCCGAGGGAACCCGCTTCATGGCCATCCATTTCACGTCGGACGAACTCGCACAGCGCCGGGCCGCGGCCATCGCCGAGCTGGCGCGGCGCGGCCTGGACGGGCTGCTGATGTTCCGGCAGGAGAGCATGTATTACCTCTCCGGCTACGACACGTTCGGCTACGTGTTCTTCCAGTGCCTGTATCTTGGCGCCGACGACCGGATGGTGCTGCTGACCCGCGCGCCGGACCTGCTGCAGGCCGAGCATACGTCGGTGATCGAGGACATCCGGATCTGGGTCGACGGTCCGGCAGCGCAGCCGGCGCAGGAGCTGAAAGGGTTGCTCGCCGGCCTCGGGCTCGCCGGCAAGAAGCTCGGCGTCGAATGGGACAGCTACGGCCTGACCGCGCGCAACGGCCAGCGCCTGGCGGCGGCGTTCGACGGCTTCGCCAGCCTGATCGACGCCTCCGACCTGGTCACCCGGCTGCGCGCGGTCAAAAGCCCGGCGGAACTCGCCTACGTGCGCGAAGCGGCGAAGCTGGCCGACGCGGCGCTCGACGCGGCCCATGCCGAGATCCGGCCGAACGCGTTCGAAGGCGACATCCTTGCCGCCATGCACGGCGCGATCTTCCGCGGCGGCGGCGACGATCCGGCCAACGAGTTCATCATCGGGTCCGGCGCCGACGCGCTGCTGTGCCGCTACAAGACCGGCCGGCGCCACCTGTCGGCCGAGGACCAGCTGACGCTCGAATTCGCCGGCACCTATCGGCACTATCATGCGGCTCTGATGCGCACTGTCGGCATCGGCCGGGTCGATCCGCGATTGAAGGACATGCATTCCGCGGCCCAGGATGCGCTGTTCGCGGCCGAGGCGGCGCTGAAGCCCGGCAACCCGATCGGCCAGGTATTCGACGCCCATGCCCGCACGCTCGACGCACGCGGCTATCGCCATGCCCGCCTGAACGCCTGCGGCTACGGCATGGGCACGACCTTCGCGCCGAACTGGATGGACTGGCCGATGTTCTACGCCGGCAATCCGGTCGAGGCGGAGCCGGGCATGGTATTCTTCATCCACATCATCCTGTTCGATGCCGATACCGGCCTCGCCATGAGCCTCGGCCGCAGTTCGGTCGTGGGTTCGCGCAAGGCGGAAACACTCTCGACGGCATCGGTCGATCTCGTCATCAAATGAGGCCGCATGGGTCGCTGTCCGGGCCTTCACCGCCGCTTCTGAAAGAATTCGCCTCGATGTTCCGTTTCGCGCGCGCCCCGGGCTCCCCGCTCGCCCTCGTCGTCGGCCTGACCCTCGCCGGCTGCCAGCCCCTGCCCCATCCGTTCGCCGATTCGCAATTGCCGCCCGACGCGCCGATCCTGCAGGTCGCCGACACGGTCGGCATCCTGGTCGAACCGGTCGTCCAGGCCCCGTCGCTGGCCCAGGCGATGGCGACCGCGCTGCAGGACCGGGAAATCCCCGCCGACACCCATGCCGCCAACCGGCAGAGCTATCACCTGAGCGGCGATGCCACGGCGACCCGGGTTTCCGCCGGCAGCGCCATGGTCGACATCCAGTGGACGTTGCGGAATGCCAAGGGCGAGACCGTCGGCAGCGACCGCCAGCAGGCGACCATCGCCGCCGCGGACTGGACCGGCGGCGCCCCCGAGACCCTGGCAGCGCTCGGCAAGGCAGAGGCACCGCGCATCGCCGCGATGATCCAGGAAGCGCCCCCGATCGAGCGCAATCCCGGCCGCCAGATCTTCATCCGCCCGACCGAAGGCGCGCCGGGCGACGGCCGGACCGCCCTGCCCCGGTCGCTGGGCTTCCTGCTGACCCGCGCCGGCGTAAAGGTCACCCCAGACAGCCAGACGGTCGACGCCGTGGTCGTGGCGCCGATGGTGGAGCTGTCGTCGCTGGGCAAGGGCCAGCAGCATGTCCGGATCGTCTGGCACATCTATCGCCCTGATGGAACCGAGGCCGGCGAGGTATCCCAGGAGAACGACATTCCGGCCGGCTCGCTCGACGGATCCTGGGGCGACGTCGGCATGGCGGTCTCGACCGCCGGCATCGACCAGATCATGGGCGTGGTGAAGACGATCCCGTTGAAAAACCCAATCTCGAACTAGGGTTTTCGGCCAACGCCCGCATCCCCTCCATGCATGGCTGGCGGGTTGCTTGCAGGCGTGCGGTTTGTTACAAGTCCGTGCCATTTTCGGGAGGGTGCGCGCTGGGGCGACGCACAGTGTCTCGACCCGCCGCCCTGGACAGAGCCTTCCATGAAGATCATCACCGGCAACAGCAATCGGCCGATCGCGGAAGCCATTGCGGCATATCTCAACCTGCCGCTGACCAAGGCCAGCGTGCGCCGGTTCGCCGACATGGAAGTGTTCGTCGAAATTCACGAGAACGTCCGCGGCGAGGACGTGTTCGTCGTGCAGTCGACCTCTTATCCGGCCAACGACAATCTGATGGAGCTGCTGGTCACGCTCGACGCGCTGCGTCGCGGATCGGCACGCCGCATCACCGCCGTGCTGCCCTATTTCGGCTATGCCCGCCAGGATCGCAAATCCGGTCCGCGCACGCCGATTTCGGCCAAGCTGGTGGCAAACATGATCACGGCCGCGGGGGCCGACCGGGTGCTGACCATGGATCTGCATGCCGGCCAGATCCAGGGCTTCTTCGACATCCCGGTCGACAATCTGGTGGCCGCCCCGGTGTTCGTGAACGACATCAAGGAAAAATTCGCCGGCGACGATCTGGTCATCGTTTCGCCCGACGTCGGCGGCGTGGTGCGGGCGCGTTCGATCGCGCGTCGGCTTGACGCCGACCTCGCCATCGTCGATAAGCGCCGCGAACGGGCCGGCGTGTCCGAGGTCATGAACATCATCGGCGACGTCAAGGGCCGGCGCTGCGTGCTGGTCGACGATATCGTCGATAGCGCCGGTACGCTGTGCAATGCCGCCGCGGCCTTGATCGACGCCGGCGCTGTCAGCGCGTCCGCCTACATCACCCATGGCGTTCTGTCGGGTGGTGCCGTCGCCCGTGTCACCTCGTCGCCGATCCAGACCCTGGTGACGACGGACACGATCCAGGCGACCGAGGCGGTTCGCGTGTCGCACAACATCCGTCAGCTGACGGTCGCGCCGCTCATCGGCGAGGCCATGCGGCGGATTTCGGAGGAACGGTCGGTGTCGAGCCTGTTCGACTAGCCGCCCCGGCTCCGAACGAAGGATTTCGCGGTCAGGACCACCTCAGCCGGGGTGGTGCTGGCCGCATTTTGGTTTCGCCGCCCATGTTCGAACGAGCTGGGACGGCAGCGCCGAGCGGCACCCCTGGAGGCCGTCGGCGTCGCGGAGGTCGGACATCGTGTCGGACCCCGTATCACTGAGGAGTGCGTAATGAGCGAGATCGTCGTTCTCGAGGCCGAGGTTCGTGACCGGGCTGGAAAGGGGGCCGCCCGGGCCACGCGCCGTGCAGGCCGGATTCCCGCCGTGCTCTATGGCGACAAGAAAGAGCCCGTGATGCTGAGCCTGGACCCGAAGCTGTTCGGTCGCCAGTTGAACAAGCCGGGCTTTTTCAGCCATCTGTTCGACCTGAACATCGACGGCAAGAAGCATCGTGCCCTGCCGCGCGACGTGCAGCTGCATCCGGTGACGGACGAGCCGCTGCATGTGGATTTCGTGCGCGTCACGGCTCACACGAAGACCCACGTCAACGTGCCGGTGCATTTCGAAAACCATGCGGCCTCCCCGGGTCTGAAGCGCGGCGGCGTGCTGAACGTCGTGCGCCATGACATCGAACTGGCGGTGTCGGCCGACAGTATTCCGGAACGGATCGACGTCGACCTGACCGGCCTGGAAATCGGCGATTCCGTGCATATCAGTGCGATCAAGCTGCCGGAAGGCGCCCACCCGGTGATCGGCGATCGCGACTTCACGATCGCCACCATCGCGGCCCCGACCGTGAAGTCGGCCGAGGAAACGGCGGAAGAAGCCGAAGCCGCCGCCGTCTGACGACGTCGGCCCAGCGCTGAAGGCTAGCCCCATGAAACTGGTCGTCGGCCTGGGCAATCCGGGTCCGAAATACGAGCGGACACGGCACAACATCGGTTTCATGGCGGTGGACGCGATCGTCCGCCGCCATGGATTCCGCAGCCCGCGAGACAAGTTCAACGGCGAATTGTACGAGGGCGACATTGGCGGCGAGCGCGTTATCGCGCTGAAACCCATGACCTTCATGAATAATTCCGGCGAGAGCGTCGCCCCGGCGGCGCGCTTCTACAAGATCGAGCCCCAGGACGTCATCGTCATCCATGACGAGCTGGACCTGGCGCCAGCCAAGCTGCGCACCAAGCGCGGCGGCGGTGCCGCCGGCCACAACGGTCTGCGGTCGATCGATGCCCATCTGGGCCAGGAATATTGGCGCATGCGGCTGGGCATCGGCCATCCGGGCCGCAAAGACCTGGTGCTGCATTACGTGCTGCAGAACTTCCTGCCCGACGAGACCGTGTGGATCGACAAGCAGATGCCGGCGATCGCCGAGGCCCTGCCGCTGATGCTGGCTGGCCAGGACTCCGCCTTCATGAGCAAGGTGGCGCTGCTGATGGATCCGCCGCAACGGACGCTGAAAGAAGAGCGCGAGGCCGAAGCGGCCCGCGCAGCCAAGGCTGAGAAATAGTATTGCTCTGACATCGTCATTCCCGCGCAGGCGGGAATCCGGACCGTTACGCGCGGCAGCGCGGACAAGATTCATTTCGGCGCAGACGCGCCTCAGGCGACAAACCTTCAGTTTGCGCCGTCATCCTCGCCTGCGCGGGGATGACGGCGGGATCAAACGATCAAGCGAAAGCAAGGCATCATGGGTTTCAACTGCGGCATCGTCGGCCTGCCGAACGTCGGCAAATCGACCCTGTTCAACGCGCTGACCGCGACCGCCGCGGCCGAGGCCGCGAACTATCCGTTCTGCACCATCGAGCCGAACGTCGGTCGCGTCGCCGTGCCCGACCCGCGCCTGTTCAAGCTGGCCGAGATCGCGAAATCGGCCAAGATCATCCCGACCCAGCTCGAATTCGTCGACATCGCCGGCCTGGTGCGCGGCGCCTCCAAGGGCGAGGGCCTGGGCAACCAGTTCCTGGCCAACATCCGCCAGACCGATGCCATCGCCCATGTGCTGCGCTGTTTCGAGGACGGCAACGTCACCCATGTCGAGGGCTCGGTCGATCCGGTGCGCGATGCCGAGACGGTCGAGACCGAACTGATGCTGGCCGACCTCGACAGCCTGGAGCGCCGCGTCCATGCCGCCGAGAAAAAGCTGCGCGGCGGCGACAAGGAAGCCAAGGCCCAGCTCGAAGTCATGAAGCCCGTGCTGGAAGCCCTGCGCGAGGGCAAGGCCGCGCGCACCGTCAAGCTCGACCATGACGAGCAGATCATCCTGAAGCACCTCGACCTGATTACCGCCAAGCCGGTGGTCTATGTCTGCAACGTCGATGAAGCGTCGGCCGCGACCGGCAACGCGTTCTCGGCCAAGGTCGCCGAATTCGCCAAGGCGCAGGGCGCCGTCTCGGTGGTGATCTCGGCGGCGATCGAGGCCGAGGTCTCGCAGCTGACCGATGAGGCCGAGAAGACCGAGTTCCTGGAGACGCTCGGCCTGGAGGAGACCGGCCTCGCCCGCGTCATCCGCGCCGGCTACGGGCTGCTGGGCCTGCTCACCTTCTTCACCATCGGTCCCAAGGAGGCGCGTGCCTGGACCGTCGAGAAGGGCTCCAAGGCTCCCCAGGCCGCCGGCGCCATCCATACCGACTTCGAAAAGGGCTTCATCCGGGCCGAGACCATCGCCAACGACGATTTCGTCGCCTGCAACGGCGAGGCCGGCGCCAAGGAAGCCGGCAAGATGCGGCTCGAAGGCTCGGAATACCTCGTCAAGGACGGCGACATCTTCCATTTCCGCTTCAACGTGTGACCGGCGCTTCTTCATAAGCCCGTCGGTTTGGGCCATGATCCGCATCGTTGGATCCGCCCTGAAGGAGCATCTGCGATCATGGCCTTCTTGAACCGCCGCCCGACGCCGCTGCCGACGCAGCTGGAAGACGCCAATGCTGCCGGCTACACTTTCCACCTGTCGGGCGAGCTCGTTCCCGTCCTGACGGTCGAGCTGCAGCCGGGGCAGACGATCTTCTTCGAACATCACATCCTGTTGTGGAAGGAACCGTCGGTCCAGATCAGCGTGCGGCCGCTCGCCGGCATGCTGAAGCGCATGATCGCCGGCATGCAGATCCTGATCACCGAGGCGCGCGGACCGGGCCAGATCGCCGTGTCGCGCGACGGCGTCGGCCAAATCTTCCCCGTCGTCCTGGCGCCGGGCCAGGAGTTGCACGTGCGCGAGCACCAGTTTCTCGCCGGCACCGATACGATCGATTACACCTGGGAGCGGGTGGCGGGCATCGCGAACATGCTGTTCGGCGGCACCGGATTCTTCATCGACCGGTTCCATGCCAATGGCGGGGAAGGCATCGTCTGGCTGCACGGCCATGGCAACGTCTTCGAAAAGACGCTGGCGCCGGGCGAACAGATCGATGTCGAGCCCGGCGGCTGGTTGTACAAGGATCCGTCGGTCCAGCTCGAGACCAACCTCACGGGCCTGTCGACCGGCTTTCTCGCCGGCAGCAGCATCACCCTCAACCGCTTCACTGGGCCGGGGCGATTGGGGCTGCAATCCGCCTCGCCCCTGCTGATGAGCGCCGGTGCCGACAATCGCGACCGATCCGACGGTAATGCCGCGGCCAATGTCGCCAGCGCCGCGTTCGGCGTGCTGGGCGGCCTGGCGGCGGGCCTGTTCGGCGGCAACCGGGACGAGGACCGGTAGCGATGATGGGTCACGGGGGTTGGCGCCGCCGAGCCCCGCCCCCATTTCCCGAACGGGCGCGCATTCCCGCGCCATTCCCTTGCCTTCGTTGGAGATCCCGATGGGCCAGATGATCGAACTGACCGCCGCCGACGGCTTCAAGCTGGGAGCCTATCGGGCGGACCCGGACGGTACGCCCAAAGGCGCCATCGTGGTCGTGCAGGAAATCTTCGGCGTGAACGGTCATATCCGCAACGTCGCCGACGGGTTCGCCGCCGAGGGCTATGTCGCGATCGCGCCGGCGATTTTCGATCGTGCCCAGCCCGGGATCGAACTCGGCTACGACCAGGCCGGCGTCGACGCCGGCATCAAGGCGCGCAGCGCCATTCCGCTCGACGGCACGCTGGCCGACCTGCAGGCAGCGATCGATGCGGTCGAGGACGTCGGCAAGGTCGGCATCGTCGGCTATTGCTGGGGCGGGACGCTCGCGTTCGCGGCCGCCGGCAGGCTGGCCGGCCTGTCCGCGGCGGTCGGCTATTATGGCGGCCAGATCGTCTCGTCCTTCCTGGACGTCGAGCCGCAAATTCCGATCATCCTGCATTTCGGCGAGACCGATCACGGCATTCCGCTGACCGACGTGCAGAAGATCATCGACCGCTATCCGACGCTGCCAATCCATACCTACCAGGCCGGCCATGGCTTCAACTGCGACCAGCGCGGCAGCTACGACAAGCCGAGCGCCGAACTGGCTTTGACGCGGACGTTGGAATTCTTCCGCCAGCATCTGGTCTGACCGGGCCAGTCGCCTGATTTTCAGGCGCTTTATCGCGCCGCAGCATAAAAATGTTGCGTCCGCGCAGTTTGCGCCGCAACATAACTGTCAAATGCACCGCATTCGGCAGGACGCGTTCACCCATCCTGCACAGCGATAAAAATCGTGCAGGAGGGACGTCTGTTGAGCGCACTCTATTCCGAGCCCGAACATCGCGGCTATTCGATCGACCAGCTGAAGGTCGGCATGACGGCATTCTTCAGCCGCGCCATCACCGACGCCGACGTCGTCAGCTTCTCCCAATTGTCCGGCGACACGAACCCGGTTCACCTGGATGAGCGCTATGCCGCCGCGACCCCTTTCAACGGCCGGATCGTCCATGGCTTCCTGTCGGCGAGCCTGATCTCCGCCGCGATCGCGCTGCAGCTGCCCGGTCCCGGGTCGATCTATCTCAGCCAGAACCTGTCGTTCAAGGCGCCTGTGCGCATCGGCGACATGGTCGAGGCGCGGGTGACGGTCAAGGAGGTGCTGACGGAGCGCGGGCGAGTCGTGCTGTCCACAATCTGCTCGGTCGGCGATCTCGTCGTCATCGAGGGCGAGGCCCTGGTCAAAGCCCCCAGCCACGGCTGAGCCGGCGTCACGCGGCGCGTTGCACCAGGTATGGCGTGACCGCGTCGAGCGCCCGGCGCCAGTAGAGGTCCTTCTCGCCAACCGGCGCCACATAGCGCAGCACCTGCTCGGCCGCCTCGGCATCGCCCAACCGCAGCATGATCCAGGTCGCCAGATATTGCGACGCGAGACAGCCGCCTGCGGTCGCGATGTTGCCGGACGCGAAGAACGGCTGGTCGAGCACCTCGACACCGGCCTCGACGACCCAGGGCTTGGTCGCGAGATCGGTGCAGGCCGGCAGGCCGCCCAGCAGCCCCAGCTTGGCCAGCACCAGGGCGCCGGAGCATTGCGCGCCGATCAGTTGCCGGCCGGGGTCGAGCGCCAGACGCGCCAGCAGCGCGCCGTCCGCTACGATCTCGCGCGTCTTCGTGCCGCTGCCGACGATCACCGCGTCGGCGGTGCGGGCGAATTCGAGCGGCTCGTCGGCGTGAACCCGCACGCCGTTCATCGAGGTGACTTCGGCCGAGGGCGAGACGATCCGGGCGCGCCAGCCCCGGCCGCGCAGGCGATTGAGGATATGGGCGGCAACGAAGGAATCGAGCTCGTTGAAGCCGTCGAACGTCAGGATGGCGATGTCCATTCCGGGCTCCTGTCAGGCGGAAACGACGATTTCGCGGCGCATGTCGCAGTGGAGGATATCGTCCTCGAGATAGTCGACCGAGGTGCGCACGAAGCCGAAGCTGGCGTAGAAGCGTTCGAGGTGGGCCTGGGCCGACAGCTCGGTCGGGACGGATCCCAGCCGATGCGAGATTTCCTCCAGCGCCGCGGCCATCAGGCGCCGGCCGAGACCGGTCGACCGCAAGGCCGGGGCCACGACGACCCGGCCGATTTTGGCCGCACCCTGCGCCGTGGTCGGCCCGAAAACGCGCAGATAGCCACCGAGCGTGTCGCCGACCCAGGCCAGCAGATGCAGCGCCAGGTCGTCCTTGCCGTCGATATCGGCGAAGACGCAGTTCTGCTCGACCACGAAGACATCGGCGCGCAGGCGCAGCAGCGCATACAGCTCCCCCGTGCCTAGTTCCTCGAACCGGCGCCACTGCAGCCGCTCGCTCATGCCGCGACGAACTCCAGGGCGGCCCCGGTCGCCATGAAGCCCGGCACCAGGATCGCGTGGCCGCGGCGCTGCTCGAACTCGATCTGCCCGAAGGTCAGATGGTCGATGGTCCGCTCCAGGTCGGACGAGGCGAGCGTCATCATGACGATGCGCGGCTCACCCACTTCGCCTTCTGGCAGCTCCAGCTCCGGGTGCAGCGCTTCCAGGTCCCAGCGGTTGGCGAACAGGATGGTGTGGCGGCCGGCGTGGACGGTAACGATATCGTCGGTCCGGTTGACCGCCTGGGGACCGAACAGCCGTTCGTAAGCCGGCACCAGCGCGACCGGATCGTCGATCGCGATGGTAAGGCCCTTGAGGCCGACGGCGCCGTTCGCGTGCACCAGCCATTCCGGCCGGCGCAGCAGTTCCGGCGTCAGGTGCTCGGTCACGAAGCTGGCGACCCCGGGCGCCGTTTCGGGGGCCAGGAACACCAGCTTGAAGCGCGGCAGCGCCGTGCCCTCGGGCAGCTCCAACTGGCGCGCCAGATCCTTGGGCTCGCTCGCGGCGAGCCCCGCCGCCACGAGCGACTCGCGGGTCGCTGCGTTGTCGGCACTGGCATAGGCAAAGCCCATCAGCCCCTCGCCGCGCTTGGCCAGGAACCCGTCCAGCCCGTTGACGAACTGCGTCGGGTCGAGGATGCCGAGCAGTTCGATGTAGTCGCGCTCGAACATCACGCAATAGTTCGCCGTGCCCCAACCGATATGCCGGCCGCGCGGACTCAAGGTGAAACCGAGCTTGGTCCAGGCCATCGCCGCCTGGTCGAGGTCCGCCACGCCGACGAGCGTGTGGTCGATACCGAGAATGCCGTGCGCCATGCGTCTATCACCCGAAACTGGTTGCATCCGCGGGCCCGCCCTGGGGCTGTCCGGTTATAATTTGCCCGTCATTCTCGCGCAGGCAGCGCCGGCTGCTTGCCGTAACTGAGGAATTTCTCGAGCACGATCGCCATCTCGACGGCGTCGAGGATGATCGGCGTGCCGATCTGACGGGTGCGCCAGTACATTTCGGCCAGGGTCTCGACCTCGACCGCCAGCTTGTGCGCCGAGGTGAAGTCCGTGCCGAGCGCGATCTGGCCGTGGTTGGCGAGCAGGCAGGCTTTGCGACCCTCCAGCGCCGTGACCGCGAGGTCCGACAGTTCCCGGGTGCCGAAGGTCGCATAGGGCGCACACCGGATATCGGCGCCGCCAGCGACCGCGACCATGTAGTGAAACGCCGGAATGCCCTCGCGCAGGCAGGCGATGCTGGTCGCGAACGGCGAATGGGCGTGCAGCACGACCGAGATTTCGGCGCGCCGCGCCAGGATCTCGCGGTGGAAGTGCCATTCCGAGGACGGCAAACGCCGCCCCGTGGCCTTGCCGTCGAAATCGACGAACACGATGTCGTCCGGCTCCAGCCGCTCGTAATCCATGCCCGACGGGGTCACCAGGAAGCCGCCGGTCACCCGGTGGCTGAGATTGCCCGACGTGTTGCGCGTCAGGCCCGAGGTCGTGAGCTTGCGCGCATGCGCGATCAGCGCCCGGCGAAGCTCCAACGTGTCTTCAAGCATGACGGCGTTCCGGGAACAGGGTCAGCAGTCCTTCGCGCGAGGCCGGCGCCACGCCCCGCTCGGTGATCAGGCCGGTCACCAGACGTGCCGGGGTCACGTCGAAGGCGTAGTTGGCGACCGGGCTCGTCTCAGGCGTCACGCGGACGTGCCCGATGGTGCCGTCGGCCAGGCGGCCGGGCACGAGCGAGACCTCGGTGCCGTCGCGCTGCTCGATCGGGATTTCCTTCACCCCGTCGTCGAGCGTCCAGTCGATGGTCGGCGACGGCAGCGCCACATAGAACGGCACGCCATTGTCGTGTGCCGCGAGCGCCTTCAGGTAAGTGCCGATCTTGTTGGCGACGTCGCCCGACGCGGTGGTGCGGTCAGTACCGACGATGCACAGGTCGACCATGCCATGCTGCATCAGGTGGCCGCCGACATTGTCGACGATGACCGTGTGCGGCACGCCATGGCGGCCCAGTTCCCAGGCGGTCAGCCCGGCGCCCTGGTTGCGCGGCCGGGTCTCGTCGACCCAGACATGGACCGGAATGCCGGCGTCGTGGGCGGCATAGATCGGCGCGGTCGCCGTGCCGATGTCGACCGTCGCGAGCCAGCCGGCATTGCAATGGGTCAGGATGTTGACCACCCCGTCACCCTTGCGCGCCCGCTCGACCAGACCCAGCCCATGGCGGCCGATCGCTGCATTGATGCCGACATCCTCGTCCGCGATTGCGGCCGCGAAGCGCCAGGCCGCAGCCGCCCGCTCCGCCGGTGCGAGCTCAGCCAGATGACGCCGCGTCCGGTCGAGCGCCCAGCGCAGGTTGATCGCAGTCGGCCGAGTGGCACCCAGCACCGCGACCGCATGGGCCAGCGAGGCATCCGAGGGATCGGCGGACAGCGCCAATGCCACGCCATAGGCGGCCGCGGCACCGATGAGCGGCGCGCCGCGCACCAGCATGGCGCGGATCGCGTGGGCCGCCTCGTCGAGATTGGCCAGTTCGAGCGTCACGAACTCGTGGGGCAGCCGGGTCTGATCGATGATGCCGACGCGCCGGTCCTCGACCGGCCAGATCGTCCGCATGGGGGTGCCGTCGACGCGCATGGGCTCAGGCCTTGTTGAGGACGCGGCCGGCGATCGCGTCGAGCCTGGCCAGCACGGCCGGGTCGCGCGCGTCGGGCGCGGTCATGATCGCATGCTCCAGCGCGGTCTGGCAGCCGGCATGGCACGGGCCTTCGTGACCGGCCAGATGGGGCAGCACAGCCTTCACCAGGCCCTTCGCCTTCTCGGCATTGCCCAGCAACACGCGGACGACCATCTCGACCGACACATCGTCATGGCCCTGGTGCCAGCAGTCGTAGTCGGTGACCATCGCGATGCTGGCGTAGCAGATCTCGGCCTCGCGGGCCAATTTCGCCTCGGGCATGTTGGTCATGCCGATCACGCTGCAGCCCCAGCCGCGATAGAGCTCGCTCTCGGCGAAGGTCGAGAATTGCGGGCCTTCCATCACCAGGTAAGTGCCGCCGCGCAGGATATCGATGCCCAACCCGTCGCTGGCGCCCATCAGCGCGTCGCCCAGGCGCGAGCAGACCGGACGCGCGACCGAGACATGGCCGACGCAGCCGGTGCCGAAGAAACTCTTGTCGCGCGCGAAGGTCCGGTCGATGAACTGGTCGACGATCACGAAGGTGCCGGGCGCGTAGCGTTCCTGCAGGCCGCCGACCGCCGACAGGCTCAGGATGTCGGTGACGCCCGAGCGCTTCAGCGCATCGATGTTCGCGCGATAGTTGATCTCGGTCGGTGAAATGCGGTGGCCGCGGCCATGGCGCGGCAGGAACACCACGTCGGCGCCGGCGAGGCGGCCGAAGCACAGGTCGTCGGACGGTGTGCCGAACGGGCTTTCGACCTTGCGCCACTCCACGTCGGTGAGCCCATCGATCTGATAGAGCCCGCTGCCCCCGATAATGCCGATCCGCGGCCGCGCCATATGTCCGTTCCTCGTCTGAAATCGCCCGGCCTCGCCGGAGATACGCGGCCGGATCTTAGCCAGCGGAACCGGTGCGGTCGCGTGGAAAAAAGCGGGACCTGATGCCCGCCGACGAACCGGCCGAGCGGAACCGCTGGCCGGTCCGACGGATTGTTTTGCACACGGGGAGCACTGGAAGGAGACGGGCGATGAAAACCAGGATTCTCGGGATCGCGATCGCCGTGGTGCTCGCCGGCGCAGCGGTCGCACAGACGACGAGCAGGCCCGGCGAGGTGGCACCGATCGGGACCACGCCGACGCCGAGCCGTAACGACACCGGGCCCGGCGTGAATTCGACCGGGGCGACCGGGTCGGTAACCCACGTCGGTCCGGACGGCATCCCCGCGAAGGACAAGGTGACGCCGCCGCCCTACGCGGTGCCAGCCCAGCCCGGCGCGCAGAGCGGCGACAATGGCAGCACCCACGGCAAGACCGTCGGCGATTGAAGGACGAAGGCCGCCCCTCTCGCGAGGGACGGCCTTGTCTCATCCGGCGTCGATCGGGAGCTCTCAGTGCAGGTCGGACCAGATCTTCCGCTTGGCGTAGTAGAGCGCGCCGGTCAGCACGATCAGGAACAGCATGACGCGAACGCCCAGGCGCTTGCGCGCATCCTGCTCCGGCTCGGCCGCCCAAGCGAGGAAAGTCGCGACGTCGTGCGCCTCGCTCTTCAGGTCGTTCGGAGCGCCACCTTCGAACGTCACCGCCCCGTCGGTCAGGGGCTGCGGCATGCCGATCTTCTGGCCGCCGGCCGTGAAGTAGATGTTGTAATACTGGCCGTCGGCCAGCTTCACGTCCTTGGGCGCGTCCTTGTAGCCCTGCAGCAACGAGTAGACGTAGTTCACGCCACCCTCGCGCGCCTTCACGATCAAGGCCAGGTCGGGCGGATAGGCGCCGTTGTTGGCGGCGCGCGCCGCTTTCTCGTTCGGGAAGGGCCGCACGAATTTGTCTGACGGCTTGGCCGGACGCTGGATTACCGCGCCGTCGTCATTCAGGTCGTTGACCTGGAACTGGGCGGCGAAGTTCTTGACCTGCTCGTCGCTGTACCCGAGGGCCGCGATGTTGCGGTAGCTCATCTCGTAGAGGCCGTGGCAGTTGGAGCAGACCTCCTTGTAGATCTGCAGCCCGCGCTGCGCCGACGCTTTGTCGACCGTGCCGAAGATGCCGCTGAAGGACCAGTCGCCCTTGAGCAGCTCGGGCTCTGCCGCCGCTTCCTGCGCGTACGCGGCAGGAGCGACGAGCGGCTGGGTGACGGCGGCCGTAACGGCAAACGCCGCGCCAAGAAGGAACCGACGGATCATTAAGGCTTCTCCATCCGGGCACCGGCGACGACGGTGCGCGCGCCACCCTTCAGAACCGTCTGGGCAATGCTCGTGGGCAGCGGCAGCGGCCGCTCGAGCTTGCCGAGGATCGGCAGGATGATGATGAAATGCAGGAAGTACCAGGCGGTCGACAGACGACCGATCAGCACCCACCAGCCCTCCGGCTTATGCGCGCCGACCACGCCCAGGATGATGGCGTCGGCCAGCAGCAGCCAGAAGAACAGGCGGAAGATCGGGCGGAACTTGCCCGAGCGGACCGGCGAGGTGTCGAGCCAGGGCAGCACGAACAGCACGGCGATGGCGCCGAACATGGCCAGCACGCCCGCGAGCTTGTCCGGCAGCGAGCGCAGGATCGCGTAGAACGGCAGGAAGTACCATTCCGGTTCGATCGAGGCCGGCGTCGCCATCGGATTCGCGGGGATGTAATTGTCCGGCGAGCCGAAGAAGTTCGGGTCGAAGAAGATGATCCCGCAATAGAACAGCAGGAACACCGCCAGGCCGAACATGTCCTTCACCGTGTAGTACGGATGGAAGGGGATCGAATCCTGCTTGCCCTTGATGTCGATGCCGAGCGGGTTGTTCGAGCCGTGCTGGTGCAGCGCCACGATATGCAATCCCACGACCGCGCAGATCACGAACGGCAGCAGGTAATGCAGCGAGAAGAACCGGTTCAGGGTCGGGTTGTCGACCGCGAAGCCGCCCCACAGCCAGGTGACGATATGCTCGCCGATGACCGGGAAGGCCGAGAACAGGTTGGTGATGACGGTGGCGCCCCAGAAGCTCATCTGGCCCCACGGCAGCACGTAGCCCATGAAGGCCGTCGCCATCATCAAGAGGAGAATGACCACGCCCAGCATCCACAGCAGCTCGCGCGGCGCCTTGTAGGAACCGTAGTAGAGCCCGCGGAAGATGTGGATGTAGACCACGACGAAGAACATCGAGGCGCCGTTCATATGGATGTAGCGCAGCAGCCATCCATAGTTCACGTCGCGCACGATGCGCTCGACGCTGTTGAACGCGAGTTCCGCGTTCGGTGTGTAGTTCATCGCGAGGAAGATGCCGCTCGCGATCATGAGCACGAGGATGACGAGGGCGAGCGATCCGAAGTTCCAGAAATAATTCAGGTTCCGCGGAGTCGGATACTCGTTCAGTTCGTGGTCGAGGTAGGTGAAAATGGGCAGGCGATGGTCGATCCAGCGGATGACCTTGTTCTGCGAGGCCTTTGCGGTCATTGCGGTTGCCCCTAGCCGATCTTGATCGAAGTGTCGGTTTTGAACGCGTAGGGCGGCAGCGCCAGATTGAGCGGTGCGGGTCCCTTGCGGATGCGGCCGGAGCTGTCGTACTGCGAGCCGTGGCACGGGCAGAACCAGCCGTCATATTCGCCGCGCGGATCCGACGGTTTCTGGCCCAATGGAATGCAGCCGAGATGCGTGCAGATGCCGATGACGATGAGCCATTCGGTCTTCTTCACGCGCGACGCATCGGTCTGGGGATCGCGGAGCTCGGCGACGTTGACGTCGGCGGCCTCCTTGATCTCCTTGTCCGTGCGATGGCGGATGAACACCGGCTTGCCCTGCCACACGACCGTGATGCTCTGGCCGACGGCGACCGGAGCCAGGTCGACCTCGGTCGACGACATCGCCAACGTATCGGCGGCCGGGTTCATGCTGTTGATGAAAGGCCAGGCGACCGACGCGGCGCCGACGGCGCCCAAAGCCGTGGCCGTCAGGACCAGGAAGTCCCGGCGCGTCTGGCCGTCCCCGTGGTGACCAGTCCCAGGAATATTCGTCGTTTCCGCCATCAGCTACCTCTTGGGGATCGAAACGGCAACACGGGCCGGCCCACGGCGCGGAAGCTATCGCGCCCTGCGGGACGGCCCATGTGACACGCGGTCGCAAGCTTTGCAACGGTGTCAGCCGAAAGCCGGCGGCACCGTAGCGGAAAAAACCCGCACCGAGAAGTCGTCAGGGCTTCCTTTGGCTGACCTCGGGGCATTAAGTCAACCCACCGGAAGGACAAAGCTGAAAATCGCCACGAAGTGTGTCGCCGTTCCTACGAGTACGGCGGCGTGCCAAACCGCCCCGCCCCAGCGCCAGCGGGCGTCGAGCGCATAGAAGATCACGCCCGCGCTGTAGGCCAGCCCGCCGATCACGACGAGCGTCAGGACGGTTGTGGAAAAGCTGGCGACCAGCTGGTTCAGCCCGAACACGACCGTCCAGCCCATCGCCAGGTAGAACAGGATGAACCACCGCTCGTGCTTGAGGCGCAGGTAGAGCTTCAGCCCGATGCCGACCGCCGCCATGACCCAGATTGGGATCAGCAGGAAGCCGACGCCATCCTTGGGGCCCATCAGCGACAGCGGCGTATAGGTGCCGGCGATCAGCAGGAAGATGCAGATATGGTCGGCGAAGCGCCACAGGCTGGTCTTGTTCGTCTTGAAGCCGGTATTGTAGATCAGGGAGGCGACGGCCGAGGCGGCAAGCGTCAGGCCGTAGACGATCCCGGCGACGGCCGCGCGCGGCGTCGTGCTCAGCCCGCGCCAGGTCAGCAGCACGAGCGCCACCACCGCGAATCCGGCGGTCACGGCAAGGATCGTGCGGTCGAGCAGGATATGGCCCCTGGGCAATCGGTCAGGCATCGGCGCTCCCGCCACGTCAAAGGAAACTATAGGGGTCCACATCGACCTGGATGCGGACCGCGGTCGGCACGCGAACGCCGGCCAGCCATTGTCTTAGCACGGCCTGCAGGTTCACCTGCCGATCCGTTTTCACCAAAAAGCGCCGCCGGTGCCGGCCGCGCAGCACGGCGAGCGGCGCCGGCGCCGGCCCCAGCACGTCGACGCCTTTCAGATGGGGCGCCGCGCGGGCGAGCGCCGCCGCCGTCTGGTCCGCCTGATCGGCATCCGGCGCCGAGACGATGAGGGCGGCCAACCGACCGAACGGCGGCATGCGATGGCTGCGCCGCTCGTCGGCCTCGAGCGCCAGGAAGCGGTCGCGATCATGGGCGGCCAAGGCTTTCATGACCGGGTGGCCGGGATCGAAAGTCTGCAGCAGCACGCGGCCCCGCCGTTCCGCGCGCCCGGCCCGGCCCGCGACCTGGTGCAGCATCTGGAAGGTCCGCTCTCCGGCCCGCAGATCGCCACCCGACAGGCCCAGGTCACCGTCGATCACGCCGACCAAGGTCAGCATCGGGAAATGATGGCCCTTGGCCATGATCTGCGTGCCGATCAGCAGGTCGACCTCGTGCTGCTGCACGCGTGCGACCAGATCGGCCACGGCCTGCGGGCCGGTCAGGGTGTCCGACGCCATGACCGCGATGCGCGCGTCGGGAAAGCGCTCGGTGATCTCCTCGGCCAGCCGTTCGACGCCGGGTCCGCAGGGCGCGAAGGAATGCTTGTCCTCGCAGGACGGGCAGATCTCGGGCGGCCGTTCGGCATGGCCGCAATGATGGCAGATCAGCCGGCCCATGAAGCGGTGCTCGACCAGCCAGGCGGTGCAGTTGGGGCACTGCATCCGATGGCCGCAGGTCCGGCACAGGGTCAGCGGCGCATAGCCGCGCCGGTTCAGGAACAGCATCGCCTGTTCACCGGCCGCCAAGGTTTCCGTGATCGCCGTGATCAGGCTGGGCGCCACGAACCGCTGGCGGTCGGGCTTGTCGTCGCGCAGGTCGACGAGCGTCACCTTGGGCAGTTCCGCCCCGCCATGGCGGTCTGCCAGCACGAGGCGGCGATAGCGGCCACGCTCGGCATTGACCAGGCTTTCGAGCGACGGCGTCGCCGAAGCCAGCACGATCGGCACGCCCTCGAGCGAGGCGCGGACCACGGCCATGTCGCGGGCGTGGTAGATCACGCCGTCTTCCTGCTTGAACGAAGCGTCGTGCTCCTCGTCGACCACGATCAGGCCCAGGTCAGCGAACGGCAGGAACAGCGCCGAGCGCGCACCCACCACCACCTTCGCCCGGTTCTCCGCGACGTCTCGCCACACGCCGCGCCGCTCGGCCGGCCGCAAGTCCGAGTGCCAGGCGGCGGCCGGCGCTCCGAACTGCTGTTCGAATCGGCGATGCCATTGCGCGCCGAGCGCGATCTCCGGCAGCAGGACCAGTACCTGGCGTCCGGCCTGCAGCGCGGCCGCGATCGCCTTGAAATAGACCTCGGTCTTGCCGGATCCCGTGACGCCGTCGAGCAGGATCGTCTCGTAGCGTCGCGCCTCGACCGCGCCGACGATCACGTCGGCCGCCGCCTGCTGATCGTCGGAGAAGGGCGGGAACGGCAGGCGCCAGTCGGGTACCGGCCGCGGCGGACGGGCCGGCAGGCGGGTCTCGGCCAGCAGCCCGGCCTCCACCATGGCCCGGATCACGCCGGTGCCGCAGCCGGCCTCGTGCGCGAGCAGCGCCGCCGGCAGGGCCTCGGTGCCGCCGAACACGTCCAAAACCCGGCGCCGGGTCGCCGTCAGCCGGCGATCCTTCGCATCCGGCGGCGGCAGGTCGGCTGCGACGGCGAAACCGACCCGCCCCTCCTCCGGCTCCAGCGCGTCGGACGGACCCATCGCCATGCGCAGCACCGCGCCCGGCGGGCTCAGCGTATAGGCGGCGATCCAGTCGACCAGATGCCGAACCGGTTCGCGCATGGGAATGGCATCGTGCACCGTCGCGACCGGCTTCAGCCGCTGCTCGGCCAGGTCCGCGCTCGACCCGGAGTGGTCCCAGAGCACCCCGACGATCATCCGCTGCCCCAGCGGTACCGTAACGAAGCTGCCCGCAGGCGGCACCGGCCCTTCCGGCGCCCGATAGTCATAGGCGCCCGCCAACGGCAGCGGCAGCAGCACGGCAACCCGCCCCGGAGCCGGCGGGTTGGAGACCTGCACCGTCTTCGGCGCCGCAAAACTGGTGCTCGACCCCACCATGGGCTAGAGTCCAGTCCATCGGGTGGCCGCATCGCCGGCTTGCCGCATCGACGCTCCACCCTGTCTCGACAACCGCAGATCCCCCAGGTTCGCCATGAAATTCTTCATCGATACCGCCGACATCGCCGAAATCCGCGAACTGGCCGCCACCGGTCTCGTCGACGGCGTCACCACCAATCCTTCGCTGATCGCGAAGACCGGCCGCAATTTCCTCGAGACGATCGCGGAGATCTGCGAGATCATTCCAGGGTCCGTCAGCGCCGAGGTCGCCTCTACCGACTTCGATACCATGCTGAAGGAAGGCCGGAAACTGGCGAAGATCGCGTCGAATGTCACGGTGAAGGTTCCGTTGACCCCGGCCGGCCTCAAGACCTGCAAGGCCCTGAGCGACGAGGGTACCCACGTCAACGTCACACTGTGCTTCTCCGCCGCCCAGGCGATTCTGGCCGCCAAGGCGGGTGCCACCTACATCTCGCCGTTCGTCGGCCGGCTCGACGACATCGGCGAGGACGGGATGGGCCTGATCGGCGACATCATCGAGATCTACGCGAGCTATACCGAGATCACGACCCAGGTGCTCGTCGCCTCGGTGCGGGGACCGGCCCATGTGATCGCCGCCGCCAAGATGGGCGCCGATGTCGCGACCCTGCCGCCGGCCGTGCTGAAACAGATGTTCGGCCATCCGCTGACCGACAAGGGCCTCGCCGCCTTCGTCGCCGACTGGGCCAAGACCGGTCAGTCGATCCTCTAGAGACGCGACCGATGGAGCAGACCGGCCAGAGCGGATCCCGCGTCGAGAGCGACGTCGCACCTCATGCGGCGACGGCGGACGAGGTGCTGGCCTATCTGACCCGCCATCCCGGCATCCTGGCCGATCACCCCGATCTGGTCAGCCTGCTGACCCCGCCGGAGCACCGCCACGGCGCCGGCGTGGTCGACATGCAGCAATTCATGCTGCAGCGGCTTCAGGCGGACGTCGCCCGGCTGAAGGGTCAGCAGCGCGCGCTGATCTCGACCAGCCGCTCCAACCTGACCAGCCAGACGCGCATCCATGCCGCCGTCCTGGCGCTGCTCGGTGCCACCAGCTTCGAACAGCTGATCCAGACCGTGACGACCGATCTGGCGGTGCTGCTCGACGTCGACGTTGTGACTTTGTGCGTCGAGTCGGACACCGGCCCGTTGCCACGCCCGCCCCTGCCCGGCGTCCAGCTGCTGCCACCCGGCGAGGTCGACCGGTTGCTGGGCCAGGGCAAGGACTCGCTGTTGGAAGACGAGGTGCGCGGCGACCCGGCACTGTTCGGATCGGGCGCGGGCCTGGTGCATTCCGAGGCGTTGCTGCGCCTTTCGATCGGCAGCCACGCGCCGGCCGGTATCCTGGCGCTGGGCTCACGCAAGCCGCATAAGTTCAAGGCGGGCCAAGGCACGGAATTGCTGTGCTTCCTGGCCCAGGCGCTGGAGATCACCATCTTCCAGTGGCTCGATATCGAGGCCTGATCGACAGGCCGTGCCCGCCCATCGTCCCGATCCGCTGCCCCTCGCCCGCTTCGCCGCGACAGCCGATCTCGCCCACGCGATCGAGGGCTGGCAGCAGCAGCTCAAGTCCGAACGGCGCGCCTCGCCCCACACGCTTGCCGCTTATGGGCGTGACCTCGCCTTTTTTCTCGATTTTGCCCGCGACCATCACGGCGAGCAGCCCTCGCTCGATCTGCTGAGGCGACTGAAGCCGGCGGATTTCCGGGCCTTCCTGGCGGCGCGTGCGGCCCGGGACCTCGCCAAGACTTCCCAGGCCCGGGCGCTGTCGGTGCTGCGCGGCTTCTTCCGCTTCCTCGACCGGCGCGGGCTGGTCAGCAATCCGGCCCTCACCGTGCTGCGCGGCCCACGCCTGCCCCAGGCCGTGCCGAAGCCGCTCAGCGAGGGCGATGCCCGGGCCGCGATCGAGGCCGCCGACACGGTGCAGACCGTGGGGTCGGCCCCCTGGATCGCCGCACGCGACACGGCGCTCGTCACCCTGCTCTACGGCTGCGGCCTGCGCCTGTCGGAAGCGCTCGACCTGACCCGCCGGCAGGCGCCGACCGCCGGGATGGCCAGCCTGCGGGTGACCGGCAAAGGTGGCAAGACGCGCATCGTGCCGCTGCTGCCGATCGTGTCGACCGCGGTCGACGAGTATCTGGCCCATTGCCCGCATCCGATCGGAGCGAACGACGATCTGTTCGTGGGCGTGCGCGGCGGTCCGCTCAATCCCCGCCTGGTCCAGCGGCTGATGGAGCAGTTGCGCTTCCACCTGGGCCTGCCGGACACGGCGACGCCGCACGCACTGCGCCACAGCTTCGCAACCCACCTGCTGGCCGGCGGTGCCGACCTGCGCGCGATCCAGGAACTGCTGGGCCACGCCTCGCTGTCGACCACCCAGCGTTACACGGCGATCGACGCCGCCAAGCTGATGGAGGTCTATGACCGGGCCCATCCGCGGGCCGGGGAATAAGCGTTTCAGTTGCGCTTTCGGAAGTAAGCTCAACTCTCTCGAGGGATTCCGTAGATCGCCAGAAAGGCCTCGACGGAGGCATCCGCGTGGCGATCGAGCTCCGCTTTCGATCTCGGATCGCTGTTTCCGGTGAACATGGCCTCGTTCATCGGAATCCACAGGAGCATCCCGAAAAAATGGCTGGCTGCCGTATGGGGATCATCGGCCTTCATCAGACCTCTGCTCGTAAGCCTTTGGAAGCAGGCCGCCATCGAGTCCATCATGCGTTCGAAGCCGTCCTTGTACCAGCTTCGACCCAGTTGCGGCATGCGATCCGCGTTTGCGATGATCAAGCGTCGCAGCTTCAACAGTTCGTCATCCAGCAACATTCTCATCGTCCGCCGGGCAAGCCGTTGTAAGCCGCCTTCCGAAAACTCCGCATCGCCGAGCATTGTCGTCACATACTCGACGACATCATTGGTTTGCACGGCGGTCGACCTGACAACTTCGCCGAACAGCGTCTCCTTGTCCGTGAAATGCTTGTAGACGGTCTGCTTGGACACGCCGGCCTTGGTGGCGATCTCTTCCATGCTGGTGCCATCGTAGCCTTTGTCGAGAAAGGCCATCGAAGCCGCCTGGATGATTTCACGCGTCTTTTGCGCCGACCTGGACTCACCTTCGATTTTCATGCTGCCCCTTACATCGGTACTAGACGGTTCCGTTCCCGCGTGATACCGCTTCCGACGGTACTGGACCGACCAGTACCTGTCAACGAACGCTGAGGGGCTAAACCAGTGACCAAGATGATATTCGTGAACCTGCCGGTTCGAGACCTGGCGCGTTCGACAGCATTTTATGAAGCCGTCGGAGGGACGAAGAACCCGCAGTTTTCGGATGAGACCGCGTCATGCATGGTGTTTTCCGAAGCGATCCACGTCATGTTGCTCACCCACGACAAATATAGGATGTTCACACAACGTCCCATTGCCGACGCGCGCGCGACGAGTGCGGCGCTCATCGCACTCACTGCGCAAGATCGCGCCGACGTCGATGCGATCGTCGACCGCGCCGCCGCGGCGGGTGGTGTTGCCGATCCCAATCCGAAACAGGATCACGGCTTCATGTATGGCCGCAGCTTCGAAGATCCGGACGGGAATGTGTGGGAACTGATCTGGATGGCGCCCCCGCCGAGCGCTTGATTCTGCCGCCGCGATCAAGCTGCCAGAAACAAGGATCGTGACCGTCGCGACACGCTGACGGCTCTGAGCGCAGGGCCGCAGTTCCGTTCCGGTCGCGAGGGTGCGCCATGGGACGACCCCCAGCCTCGCGACCGGCCAGACCTTTCTTCGTGGGTCCGGATAGGCTAGCCGGACGCGAGATCGTCGGGCGTGGCCCAGATCTCCATTTCCGGCATGCCGTCGTCGACCAGTTTCGGCCCCGATTTGCGCAGTTCGAAGCCCGGAAAGACGACCATGCCGAAGATGCCGTCGGGTACCGAGCCGCCGATGGTGATGGGCATCATCAGCCGGCGGAACTTGATCCAGGTCCGCCCGGCCTCGGCGACATTGCCGCTGTATGCAATGGGCAGCACGCGCTCGACCACATCCTCGAACAGGCGGATCCGACTGATCCGTACCGAAGGCAGGATCATGTCGTCGAGATATTGGCCGGTCGGGTCGTGCTGAAAAGCCTCGCAGATCGCCGTGCCGGCCAACCGGCAGCGAAACCGCCCGTCGCCCGTCCGTTCGTACAGGAACAGGTGGGGAATGATGTGCTGCGGCATGGCGACCGGATCGATGATCGATTTGGGCGGCGCCGGCCGTCCGGCCCGTCGCGATTGCCAAAAGGCGAAGCAATCCTCGAGCGGCGTACCGCTGAGCATTGCCTGAAAGCCGGTCAGAGGTGCCTTCGACGGGACGAGCATGGTTCGGCCAAAGTAGCGCAACCGGCCTTACCGCGGTGTGAAGATCCGCCTGCTCGCAAGGAGGTCGAACCGCCGTTCCGCTTGACGACCTGTGGGGCCTCAGAAATAGGATTCAGGTTGGGCCTTCCATCCATTGGCGGATGAAAGTTCAGGCTATTGACCACGTATGGATCGAAATATGACTGAAGATCTCGCTGGCGCGTTGCTCACAGATGGGCACTGCAGGGTATTCCTCCATCCGCCGCAGTTCTATCCGAACAGTCCTGGATATCACCACCACATTGATCTCGTTGGGGGGCCCTTCAAGGGCACCATCGACGCTTCAGCCTGGCAGAACTGGATGGGGCAATTTCGCGATGATTTGGCCACGCTTTATGAAACTCTGCAGGGCGAAGCGCGCCTGCCAGATGTCTATGAAAATTTCTGGATGGTTCTCAGAGGTGATGGTCTCGGTCACTTTAGGACTGAGATCGAAGCAGTTAGTAACGATCATCACGCAGTCGAATTGAAATTCTCCTTTACTATCGATCAGACACAGCTACCTGCGGTGATTGCAGCCTTGGAGCAGATGTTTATGCCTTGAATGATGTTTCCGCCGAATGACTTGTTCAGGCCGATAGGCTGATCCGCCGATTCTTTCGAACCGACGGATTCAGCAGCGCCGTAGGGTCAGCCGTTCACATATTGAGCGCCATCCCCGACACGGCAAGGGCGGCTTCCTTGACCGCCTCGTTCAGGGTCGGATGCGCGTGGCAGGTGCGGCCGATGTCTTCGGACGACGCGCCATATTCCATGGCGAGCGCGCATTCGGCGATCATGGTGCCGGCGTCCGGGCCGATGATGTGGCAGCCCAGCACCCGGTCGGTCTTGGCGTCGGCGATGAACTTTACAAAGCCCTCGGTATCGCCGTTCGCCTTGGCCCGGCCATTGGCCGTGAACGGGAACTTGCCGACCTTGTACTCGACGCCCGACGCTTTGACCTCTTCCTCGGTCTTGCCGACCGAGGCCACTTCCGGCCAGGTGTAGACGACCGCCGGGATGGCATCGTAGTTCAAGTGCGGCTTCTGGCCGGCCAGGATCTCGGCGAACACGACACCTTCTTCCTCGGCCTTGTGCGCCAGCATCGGGCCGGCGATCACGTCGCCGATCGCGTAGATGCCCGGCACGTTGGTCTGGAAATGGCCATCGACCTTGACGCGCTTCTTGTCGTCGAGCACCACGCCCGCTTCGGCCAAGCCCAGGCCCTCGGTATAAGGACGGCGGCCGATCGAGACCAGCACCACGTCGGCCTTCAGCTCTTCCTTGGGGCCGCCGGCGGCCGGCTCCAGGGTCAGGGTGACGCCGGCCTTGGTCTTCTTGGCGCCGGTCACCTTGGTCGACAGCTTGAACTGGATGCCCTGCTTCGACAGTTGGCGGTTCAGCTGCTTGCCGACCTCGAGGTCGAGGCCCGGGGTGATGCGGTCGAGGAATTCGACCACGGTCACTTCGGCACCGAGGCGGCGCCAGACCGAGCCCAGCTCGAGGCCGATATAGCCGCCGCCGATGACGACCAGATGCTTCGGCACCTTCGGGATGGCGATGGCGCCGGTCGAGGACACGATCTGCTTCTCGTCGACCTCGACGCCGGGCAGCGGCATCACTTCCGAGCCGGTCGCGATCAGGATGTTCTTCGTCTCGATCGTCTGGCTGCCGCCGGCGGTCAAGGCGACCTCGACCTTGCCCGCCGCCAGGATCTTGCCGGTGCCTTGGACCCAGGTGATCTTGTTCTTGCGGAACAGGAACTCGACGCCCTTGGTGATGTCGGTCACCACCTTGTCCTTGCGCGCCAGCAGCGTGTCGAGGTCGAGCGTCACGCCCGACACCTTGACGCCGTGGGCCGCGAGCGTGTGGTTGGCCTCCTCGAACTTCTCCGACGACTGCAGCAGTGCCTTGGACGGGATGCAGCCGACGTTGAGGCAGGTGCCGCCCAGGCGGACGTACTTCTCGACGCACGCGACCTTCATGCCCAATTGGGCCGCGCGGATGGCGGCGATATAGCCGCCGGGGCCGCTGCCGATGACGACGAGATCGTAGCTGTCGGTCATGATCTTCTTTCCGTTCATAGGCGACGGGCCCGTCGCCGGGCCCGCCACACTTGTCTTTACATGTCCAGCAGCAGGCGCTGCGGATCTTCCAGGTTTTCCTTGACGCGGACCAGGAAGGTCACCGCCTCGCGGCCATCGATCACCCGGTGGTCGTAGGACAACGCCAGGTACATCATCGGGCGGATCTCGACCTTGTCGCCGATCGCGACCGGGCGCTTCTGGGTCTTGTGCATGCCCAGGATGCCCGACTGCGGCGGATTCAGGATCGGGGTCGACATCAGCGAGCCGTAGACGCCGCCGTTCGAGATGGTGAAGGTGCCGCCGGTCAGCTCTTCCATCGACAGCTTGCCGTCGCGCGCCTTCTTGCCATAGACGCCGATCTGCTTCTCGATGTCGGAGAAGCTCATGATGTCCGCATCGCGCACGACCGGCACGACCAGGCCGTTCTCGGTGCCGACCGCGACGCCGATGTCGTAATAGTTCTTGTAGATCAGCTCATCGCCCGAGATCTCGGCATTGACCGCCGGCAGTTCCTTGAGCGCCGAGATGCAGGCCTTCACGAAGAACGACATGAAGCCCAGCTTCACGCCATGCTTCTTCTCGAAGCCTTCCTTGTATTGCTCGCGGATCGCCAGGATCGCCGTCATGTCCACCTCGTTGAAGGTGGTCAGCATGGCGGCGGTGTTCTGAGCTTCCTTGAGCCGCTGGGCAATGCGCTGGCGCAGGCGCGTCATGCGCACGCGCTGTTCCCGCGGACCCGCCTCGCGGGCCGGTGCCGCCGGTGCCGGCGTCGCGGCGGGCGCGGCGGCCGGACCCTTGTCGATCGCGGCCAGGACGTCGCCCTTGGTCAGGCGTCCATCCTTCCCGGTCGCGGCGATGCTGGCCGGGTCGAGCTTGTTTTCCTCGACCAGCTTGCGGGCTGCCGGCCCCGAACGGTTCAGGTCGGATGCGGCCGGAGCGGCGGCCGGCTCGGCTGCCACAGCCTTAGGAGCCACGACCTTCGGAGCGCTCGCCGCCGTGGGCTTCGCCGCGGCGCCGGCGGCACCTTCGGCGATCACACCCAGCAGGCCGCCGACCGGGACGTTCGTGCCCTCGGGCGCCGCGATCTCGCTCAATACGCCATTGGCCGGCGACGGCACGTCGACCGTGACCTTGTCGGTCTCGAATTCGATCAGCGTCTCGTCGATCTTGACGCTGTCGCCGACCTTCTTCAGCCAGCGTGCCACGGTGCCTTCGGTCACCGATTCGCCCAGGGGGGGCACCTTGATTTCGGTTGCCATGTTCGGTCCTTGGTTCAGGTTCGGGTCGGACGATCCTGCCGGTTGGTCCCAGTCCAGCAGCGGTCCGCCTCGTTGATTGGTCAGGTGAAGGGGGTCAGCCGAGGGTCAATGCCTGGTCGATCAGCTTCTGCTGCTGGGCGACATGCTTCTTCATGGAACCGGTCGCGGTCGCGGCGGACTCGTCACGGCCGACATAGGTCGGGCGCTTCGCCTTGATGCCGAGGCCCGACAGCAAGGTCTCGATGCGCCGGTCGACGAAATTCCAGGCGCCCATGTTCTGGTGCTCTTCCTGGCACCAGACGATCTCGGCCTTGGTGTATCGCTTCAATTCCTTGCCGAGCGCGTTGAACGGGAAGGGATACAGCTGCTCGACGCGGATCAGCGCCACATCCTTGATCTTGCGCTCGGTCCGGGCCGCCAGCAACTCGTGGTAGAGCTTGCCGCTGACCAGCACGACGCGCTTCACCTTGTCGTCGGCCACCAGCTTCTCGGTCTCGCCATAGACGCGGTGGAAGGTCGTGCCCTCCGCCATGTCGGCCAGGTTGGACAGCTTGGCGCGCAGCATCGACTTCGGCGACATCACGATCAGCGGCTTGCGGAAGTTCCGGCAGACCTGCCGGCGCAACGCATGGAAATAATTGGCCGGGGTCGAGATGTTGCAGACCTGGATATTGTCCTCGCCGCACATCTGCAGATAGCGCTCGAGACGGGCGGACGAATGTTCCGGCCCCTGCCCCTCGTAGCCGTGCGGCAGCAGCATGACGATGCCCGACATGCGCAGCCACTTCGATTCGGCCGAGGTGATGAACTGGTCGATGATGACCTGGGCGCCGTTGGCGAAATCGCCGAACTGGCCTTCCCACAGCACCAGCGCGCGCGGCTCGGCCATGGAGTAGCCGTAGTCGAAGCCCAGCACCGCCGCCTCGGACAGGAAGCTGTCGATGATCTCGACCAGCGCCTGGCCCTCGCGGATATTGTTCAAGGGCACGTAGGTCTGCTCGGTCTCCTGGTCGACCAGCACCGCGTGGCGGTGCGAGAAGGTGCCGCGGCCGACGTCCTGGCCCGACAGGCGCACGAACATGCCGTCGGCGGCGGCGGAACCGAACGCCAGCGCCTCGGCGGTGCCCCAGTCGAAGCCCTCGCCGGTCTCGAACATCTTCGCCTTTTCCTGGAGCAGGCGGACGAGCTTGCGGTTGAGGTTGAAGCCTTCGGGCACGGTCGTGAGCGTCTTGCCGATCGCCTTGAGGGTCTCCAGCGGCACCGCGGTATTGCCGCGGCGGTCGTCGTCCGGCGCGATGCCGAAGCCGGCCCAGGCGCCTTCGAACCAGTCGGCCTTGTTCGGCTTGTAGCTCTTCGCCGCCTCGAACTCGGTCTCCATCTTGGCCAGGAAGTCCGTGACGATCTGGTCGGTCTTGTCCTGGCTGAGCGAGCCTTCGGTCACCAGACGCTCGGCATAGATCTGCCGGGTCGTCGGCTGGGTCGCGATCTTGCGGTACATCAGCGGCTGGGTGAATGCCGGCTCGTCCGTCTCGTTATGGCCATGGCGGCGATAGCAGAACATGTCCACCACCACGTCCTTCTTGAAGACCTGACGGAACTCGGTGGCGATACGGCAGACATGCAGGACGGCTTCCGGATCGTCGCCGTTCACATGGAAGATCGGCGTCTGGATCGATTTTGCCACGTCCGAGCAATAGGGGCCGGAGCGCGCGTATTGCGGCGCCGTGGTAAAGCCGATCTGGTTGTTGATGATGAAATGGACCGTGCCGCCGACCCGGTAGCCCTTCAGCTCCGACAGGTCGAGCGATTCGGCGACCAAGCCCTGGCCGGCGAAGGCCGCATCGCCATGGATCAGCAAGCCCACGACTTCGTTGCGCTCGATGTCGCCGCGTTGGCGCTGCTTGGCCCGCACCTTGCCCAGCACGAGCGGGTTGACCGCCTCGAGATGGGACGGATTGGCTGTCAGCGACAGATGGACGATGTTGCCGTCGAATTCCCGGTCGGACGAGGTGCCCAGATGGTACTTCACGTCGCCCGAGCCCTGGACGTCGGCCGGATTGGCCGGGTTGCCCTGGAATTCGGAGAAGATCGCGGCGAAGCGCTTGCCCATGACGTTGGCGAGCGTGTTCAGGCGGCCGCGATGGGCCATGCCCAGCACGATCTCCTTGACGCCCAGCCGGCCGCTGACCCGGATGATCTCTTCCAGCGCCGGGATCATGGTCTCGCCGCCCTCGAGGCCGAAGCGCTTGGTACCGGTGAAGCGCTTGTCGAGGAAGCGCTCGAAGCTCTCGGCCGCGGTCAGGCGTTCCAGCAGTTCGGTCTTTTCCTTGATCGGGAACGCGGTCTGGTTGCGCACGCCCTCGACCCGCTCCTGGATCCAGGCCTTCTGGGCCGGATCCTGGATATGCATGTATTCGACGCCGATGCTGCCGCAGTAGGTCTCGCGCAGGAACGTGTAGATCTCGCGCAGGGTCGCATACTCGAGGCCGAGCACGCCGGCGATGTAGATCGGACGGCCGTAGTCGGCGTCGGTGAAGCCATAGCTGTCGGGATGCAGTTCCGGATGCGGCTCCGGCTTCTGCAGGCCGAGGGGGTCGAGGTTCGCTTCGAGATGGCCGCGCACCCGATAGGCGCGGATCAGCTGCAGGGCACGGATCGAATCGCCCGCCGCCTGCTTCACGGTCTCTTCCGAGGCCGCCGGCGCCGCAGCGCCATTGGTCTTCTTGGCCGGCACGGCCGGGGCGTCCGCCCCGATGATCCGCTTGGCGATCTTCTGCCAGCTGGGCCCCTTGACCTCGGCCAGGACCGAGGCGGCATCGTCCTTCATCTCATCGAAGAAGCTCCGCCAGCTCTGGTCGACCCCGTTGGGATCGCTCAGATAATGCTCGTAGAGTTCGGCGATGAAGGCCGAGTTGCTGCCGGTAAGGAAAGAGGTTTCGCTGGTCTGCGCCATTTGGTTCGAGCGGCCGCTTGACGCGGCCGCTCTCTCTGTTGGGGTTGGTCGGGTTGGCTTCGGATCCGGTCCGCGTCAGCCCTTGAAGGCTGCAAGCATGGTGGAGCCGAGCGACGCCGGACTGTCGGCGACATGGAAGCCGGCCTTGCGCATCGCTTCGAACTTGTCGGCAGCCGTCCCCTTGCCGCCGGAGATGATCGCACCGGCATGGCCCATGCGGCGGCCCGGAGGGGCGGTCGCGCCGGCGATGAAACCGACGATCGGCTTCTTCGTCTTCGACTCGATGACGAATTCGGCCGCTTCCTCCTCGGCCGAGCCACCGATCTCGCCGATCATGATGATGCCTTCGGTCTCGGGATCGTCGAGGAACAGGGTCAGGCTGTCGATGAAGTTCGTGCCGTTGACCGGGTCGCCGCCGATGCCGATGCAGGTCGACTGGCCGAGGCCGACGGCCGAGGTCTGCGCGACCGCCTCATAGGTCAAGGTGCCGGACCGGCTGACGATGCCAACCTTGCCGCGCCGATGGATATGACCCGGCATGATGCCGATCTTGCATTCGCCCGGCGTGATCACGCCCGGGCAGTTCGGCCCGATCAGGCGCGACTTGGAACCGGCGAGCGCGCGCTTGACCGTCACCATGTCCAGCACCGGGATGCCCTCGGTGATGCAGACGATCAGCGCGATCTCGGAATCGATCGCCTCCAGGATCGCGTCGGCCGCGAACGGCGGCGGCACATAGATGACGCTGGCGTCGGCGTGGGTCGCATGGACCGCTTCGGCGACGGTGTTGAACACCGGCAGGTCGAGGTGCTTGGTGCCGCCCTTGCCGGGGGTCACGCCGCCGACCATCTTGGTGCCGTAGGCCAGCGCCTGCTCGGAATGGAAGGTACCCTGGGCGCCGGTGAAGCCCTGGCAGATGACCTTCGTGTTGGAATTGACCAGAACGGCCATTTACTTGGCCTCCTTCACGGCTTTGACGACCTTCTGCGCGGCATCCGCCAGATTGTCGCCGGACAGGATGGGCAGGCCCGATTCGGCGAGGATCTTCTTGCCGAGCTCGACATTGGTGCCTTCGAGGCGCACGACCAGCGGCACGTCGAGGCTGACCTCGCGCGCGGCGGCGATGACACCCTCGGCGATCACGTCGCAGCGCATGATGCCGCCGAAGATGTTGACCAGGATGCCTTCGACGTTCGGATCGCTGAGGATCAGCTTGAACGCCGTCGTCACACGCTCCTTGGTGGCGCCACCGCCGACATCGAGGAAGTTCGCCGGCTCCCCGCCGTAGAGCTTGATGATGTCCATGGTCGCCATCGCAAGGCCGGCACCATTGACCATGCAGCCGATGTTGCCATCGAGCTTGACGTAATTCAGGCCGTGCTTGGCGGCTTCGAGTTCCGAGGGATCCTCTTCGTCGGCATCGCGCAGCTCTTCGATGGCCTTGTGACGGAACAGCGCGTTGTCGTCGAAATTGACCTTGGCATCGAGGCAGATGACGTCGCCGGCACCGGTCACGACCAGCGGGTTGATCTCGATGATCGAGGCGTCGAGGTCGTGGAATGCCTTGGACAGCGCCAGGATGAACTTGGTCGCGGTCGAGACCTGCTTGCCTTCGAGCCCGAGGGCGAAGGCGATCTGGCGGGCGTGGAACGCCTGGACGCCGGTCGCGGGGTCGATCGCGACCTTGACGATCTTCTCAGGGCTGTGATGGGCGACCTCTTCGATCTCCATGCCGCCTTCGGTCGACGCCATGAGGGTCACGCGGCCGGTGGCGCGGTCGACCAGCATGCCGAGGTACAGCTCGCGCTTGATGTCGCAGCCTTCCTCGATATAGACGCGCTTCACTTCCTTGCCGGTCGGACCCGTCTGCTTGGTGACCAGCACCTTGCCCAGCATCTCGGCGGTGTTCGATCCGACGTCGTCGATCGACTTCACCACGCGCACACCGCCCTTGCCTTCCGGCTTGTCGGCGAAATGGCCGGCGCCGCGGCCGCCCGCATGGATCTGCGACTTCACGACCCAGACCGGGCCACCCAGATCGGTCGCGACCTTCTTTGCCTCGTCCGGCGTGTAAGCGACACCGCCGCGCGGGACGGCGACGCCGAACCCCTTCAGCAAGGCCTTCGCCTGATATTCATGGATATTCATTGGTGCGCGCCCCTTGGGATTGCTGGGGTCCGGCCGCGGGGCGCTCGGGCCCGCGCGGCCGGACCTGCCAAACGCTTAGGCCTGGACGTTCTTGGCGACTTCGCAGAGCGTCTTGACGGCATCGACCGACTTGTCGAAGCCGGCCTGCTCTTCGGCCGAAAGGCTGATCTCGACGATCCGCTCGACGCCGCCGGCACCGATCACGACCGGCACGCCGACATAGAGGCCGGTCACACCATACTGGCCGCTGAGATAGGCGGCGCAGGGCAGAACCCGCTTCTTGTCCTTGAGGTAGGCCTCGGCCATCGTGATCGCCGACGAGGCCGGCGCGTAGAAGGCCGAGCCGGTCTTCAGGAGCGCCACGATCTCGGCACCGCCGTCGCGGGTGCGCTGGACGATCTTGTCGAGCTTGTCTTGGGTGGTCCAGCCCATCTTGACCAGGTCGGGCACCGGGATGCCGGCAACGGTCGAGTAGCGCAGCAGCGGCACCATCGTGTCGCCATGGCCGCCCAGCACGAAGGCGGTGACGTCTTCGACCGAGACCTTGAACTCGTCGGCCAGGAAATAGCGGAAGCGCGCGCTGTCGAGCACGCCGGCCATGCCGACGACCTTCTCGTGCGGCAGGCCCGTGGCCTCCTGCAGGACCGAGACCATGACGTCGAGCGGATTCGTGATGCAGATCACGAACGCATCGGGCGCATGCTGCTTGATCGCGGCGCCGACCGTGCGCATCACCTTGGTGTTGACGCCGATCAGATCGTCGCGGCTCATGCCCGGCTTGCGCGGGATGCCGGCGGTGACGATGATGACGTCGGCGCCGGCGACGGCGGCGAAATCACTGGAACCGGTCATCAGCGCGTCGAAACGCTCGACCGGGGCCGCCTCGGCGAGGTCGAGCGCCTTGCCCTGCGGCACGCCGTCCACGATATCGACCAGGGTGACGTCGCCCAGGTCCTTGAGCCCGGCGAGCAGTGCCAGCGTGCCACCGATCTGACCGGCGCCGACCAATGCGATCTTGTTACGTGCCATGGAATTCTTCCCTTCGTTTGCCCTGGGAGCGGGCGGCATGGAGCAAGCCCCGCGCGGATCGCGGCGCCTGGTGGTATCTCCGCCGTGCAGGTCGCCCTGCCAGAGCGGCGGTCTTAGCGCGAAACGCCGGGGCCAGCAAGCAACTCGGAATGGTGGGCATCCCTGGTATCTTGCGAAGCGTGGGAGTGACTCCGGCGGCTCGAAATATACTCGATCGACTGCATCTCCATCAGGCGCGAAACGGTTCGTTCAAACTCGAAGGCGCCGTCGCCCTCGGTATAAAGCTCGGCCGGCGGGGCGGCGGCCGACATCACGACATGGACCTTCGCTTCGTATAGGGTATCGATCAGCGTGTTGAAGCGTTTGGCCTGATCCCGGTTGTCGGGACCCAGCCTCGGCACGTTGGCGATCACGATGCTCTCGAAGCGGTCCGCGATGGCAAGATAATCCGCCGGGCCCAGCGGCTGCCCGCACAAATCCGTGAAATCGAACCAGGCGACGCTCATGGCCTGCCGCGGCACGCGCACTTGCCGCTTCTTGACCTCGATCATCATCGGGGTCGGCTTGGTGTCGTCGGTCAGTTCGGCGAAGGTTTCCTCGATCGACCGGGCCGAGGCCGCGTCGAGCGGCGCGTAATAGACCGGCCGGCCGATGAGGCGCATCAGGCGATAGTCGCGGCCATTGTCCAACTCGAGCACGTCGAGCTCGTCCTTGATCATCGCGATGAACGGCAGGAACCGCTCGCGTTGCAGGCCATCCTTATAAAGATCGTCCGGCGGCCGGTTCGAGGTCGCGACCACGACGACGCCGGCACCGAACAGCGCCTCGAACAGCCGGCCCAGGATCATGGCATCCGCGATGTCGGTCACCTGGAACTCGTCGAAGCACAGCAGCGTCGCCTCGCGGGCGATCTCGGCGGCCAATACGACCAGCGGATCCGCGATCTTCTCGGTCCGATGCTGGTAGAGCCGGTCATGCACCTCCTGCATGAAGGCATGGAAATGCACCCGGCGCCGGGCCTTGATCGAGCTGGTCTCGAAGAACAGGTCCATCAGCATGGACTTGCCGCGGCCGACGCCGCCATAGATGTACATGCCGCGCGGCGGCTTCGGCGCGTCCCGGTGCGGGTTGAGGCCCAGGAACGCGCGCCAGCCCGTGCCGGGCGCCGACGGCGCCTCCGGCCGGTAGGACAGCAGCGCGCGGTGCAATGCCTGCAGCTTTTCCACCGCCAGTTCCTGCATCGGGTCGGGCTTCAGCAGGCCCTGGGCGCGCTTCGCGCGGTAGGCCGGCATCGGACCCGGATGGGTCTCGAGCGTGGCGGATTGGGGGGTAGCCTCAGGTGATTGATCTGAAAAGAGACGCATCGACGATCTGACGAGCGGCGGACAGCGCGAAAGAAGCTGACTCCGGACCCTCTTGCAATGCAAAAAATGAACGAACAGGCCATTCGCAGGGTTCGAATGCCGTCTTTTCTCTATCTCGCATCGGCGAGGCGCCGTCGCAAGCGCGGCATCCCCCGGGCAGCCCCTCGCCGAACGCATGCAACGATGCCCGATCCATGCGTTCGGCGAGGGGGAGAGCTCGGGAGATCCGTTCCCCAAGGGCTTCCCGGTGCGGTATGAAAGCCCATCTGATAAGCCCCCGCGCGCTTGGGCGCGGCGCCACAGGATGATCCGCCCGATCATGACCTATTTCGATCTCGCCGGCTTCGCCGCCACCCCGCTCGTCGCCGATCCGTTCCCGTACCTGATCGTGCCCGGCTTCCTGAAGCCTGAGGTCCGGACCGCGGTGGCCAAGGATTATCCGGAAATCGCCAAGCCGGGCAGCTTTCCGACCAGCGAAGTTTCCTGTGCCGGCCATTTCAAGGCCATGCTGGACGAGCTGGAAGGGCCGGAAATCCGCGCCGCCTTCGCGGAAAAATTTGACATCGACCTCACCGACCTGCCGACGATGGTGACGGTGCGTGGCCAGGCCCGGGCCAAGGACGGCCGCATCCATACCGACAGCAAGACCAAGGTCATCACCGTCCTGCTCTATATGAATGGGCAGTGGGAGGCGCCGGGCGGCCGGTTGCGCCTGCTGCGCTCGGCCGACAGTCTCGACGACGTCATAGCCGAAGTGCCGCCGGACGAGGGCACCCTGCTCGCGTTCCTGGTGACGCCCAATTCCTGGCACGGCCATCAACCGTTCGTCGGCCCGCGCCGGGTCATTCAATTGAACTGGGTGACCGGCGACGACGTGGTCCGCCACGAACAGGCGCGCCATCGCTTTTCCGCGCGCATGAAGAAGATCCTGCCCTGGGCATCCTGATCCGCGGGCGTCCCGGTCAGGCAGCACTGGCCCGTTCGACCAGGTTCGCTTCGATGAAATCGCCGAGCGCCGTCACCGCCGGGGCGGCGTGACCGGCCGATCGATGCAGCGCGATTTCGATGTCGGGCAGCGGTGGAAACCCTTGGGCGGACCCGAGCGGCACCAGCCCTGAGGGCATGAGCGCGGCCTTGAACACGCCGACCGCCAGCCCGGCCGCGACGGCGGCCGACGCGGCACCGATGCTCTGGGTCAGATAGGCGATGCGCCAGGGCCGGTCGGCCCGGTCGAGTGCTGCCATGGCCCACTCGCGAAACAGGCAGCCGCGCGGCGCGACCGCCAGCGGGACCGGCCCGTCCGGCAGGGCGAAATCGGGCGCCGCGGCCCAGACGGCCCGGTCGCGTTGCAGGATCCGGCCGCGATGGCTGCCGGCGCCATGCATCACCAGCACCAGATCCAGCCCGACGCCCAGCCGCTGTGCCAGTTCGACGGTGAGACCGCTCTGCAACTCGACGCCGACCTCCGGAAATGCTTGGGCAAAGCGACGCAGCACGCCCGGCAGCACGTCGGTGGCATAGTCGTCCATCGCGCCAAGCCGGACCATACCGCGCACCGCGCCGCGACGGCCGCGGCTCATCACCTGGTCGTTGAGCTCGACCATTTGCCGCGCGGTGCCGATCAGCGCCTCGCCGTCGAGCGTCAGCACGGGCAGGCGGCCGGTGCGATCGAACACGGCCGCGCCCAGCGCCTCCTCCAGCCGGCGGATCTGCGCACTGACCGCCGACTGGCTGCGGCGCAGCACCCGCGCCGCCCGGGAAAAGCCGCCGGTGTCGACGATCGCCAGAAAGGCACGGAGGGAGTCCAGGTCGAGATCCATAGACCCATCATATTTATCGATGAGTTGGATCGCAATGTGCCGCTTATGCGATGACTGCCCAATCCGTAGGATCGGCTGGTCCCGAGATCGGAGGCGGTATGAACGAAGAGCGTCTGGGTGTGGCTGCCGCGGCGGCGTCGAGCCTGATCGGCGGCCTGTCGCTGGTCACGATCCGCCTGGTCGTCGGCACGACCGATCCGATCCTGCTCGCGCTCTTCCGCTATGGCATCGGTGCGCTCTGCCTCGCCCTGCTGCTGCTCCGGCCGGGGTTCCGGCTGCCGGCGACTCGTGATTGGCCGCAGATCGTTTTGCTGGGCGGATTGTTCTTCGCACTGTTTCCGACCTTGCTCAATCTGGCCCTGGTGCACACGACGGCCTCGCGCGGCGCCTTGGCGCTGTCCAGCCTGCCGCTCCTGACCCTGGCGATCGCCGCCCTCACGGGGGTGGAGCGGCTGACGGGACGAAAGTTTGCCGGCATCGCGCTCGCCATCGCCGGCGTGGCCGTCGCCCTCGGCGGCGGGGCGGCAGACCTCGACCGGGGATACTGGCGCGGCGACCTGATCATGGTCGCGGCTGCCCTGACCGGTGCCATCTACAATGTCGTGGCGCGTCCAGCGATCGCCCGCCACGGCGCGCTCGGTTTCACGACGCTCGCCATGGCCGCGGGCGCGCTCCTGCTCCTGCTCGCTCTGCCGTTCGGCGGCCCGCTCGGGCCTCGCCTGCCCCAGGACGCCACCGGTTGGAGCGCCATCGGCTTCCTTGGAATCGTCGGTGGTGCCGCGACCTTCTGGCTCTGGTCGGCCGGTCTTGCCCGAACGACGCCGACCCGGGTCGCGGTGACCGTGGCGCTCAACCCGGTTTCGGCCATGCTGGTCGGCAGCCTGTGGCTGGGCGAGCCGATCGGACCAGCCCTGCTCTGCGGGCTGGGCGCTGTCGTGGCCGGCATCCTGGTCGCAACCCGCTGAAACCATTGCGTGCCGCCCCGTGCTTCGTCCTATAACGACATGGCCTATCGCGACCGCTCAAGGACAGGTGCGCCCAAGTGCTCGGATCGTTGCGTGTAATGCCTGTCCGCCGCCTGCTGCCCGTGGCGTTGCTGATCCTGTTGACCGCATGCGGCGGGCGCTCCGATCGCCTGCCGATGCCGGACCTGCCGCCGGCCCCGTCGGCCGAGCCGATCGTGCCGCTCGATGCCGCGACCTTGGCCCATCCGGACTATCGCGTGCTGCTGGCCGCCGGCGACGCGACCCGGCACGTCTATTCCAACGCCGTCCTGCAGATGCGCGACGTCCTGAGCGGCGCCGGCCTGGGCATCGACCAGGTCCGCACCATGAGTGCCGACAAGCAGATCCTGAGCGGCGACGTCTACGAGCGCGAGATCGTCCGTCCGCACAGCCAGGACAGCGGTCCCGGGCAGATCAGCGTCCTGCCGGGTGCCGTCGAGCCGCCGACCCTTGCGCTGCTGTCCAATCGCCTGCTCGATCTGAAGGCGACCGCGGCCGGCCAGGCCTGCCTCGCCTATCTGGTCAGCACGCCGACCGGCGGCGGCCTGAAGCTGTCCGACGACAGGGAACTGACGCCGGCGATTCTGGATCGCGCCCTGATCGGCGGCTGCGGCACCGCGCCGACCGTGGTGGTGGTGTCGGCCTGCGACGCCGGCGCCTTCGCCGCCCCGCCCATGGCGCGGCCGAATCGGCTGATCCTGACCGCGTCGGCCGTCGGTGCCAGCGGGTTCGGCTGCGGTCCCAACGTCGGCTTCACCACGTTCGACGAATGTTTCCTGGGTGCGCTCGACGGCGCTGCGACCTGGGGCGCCGTGTTCGACCGGACGCGCGCTTGCGTCACCCGGCGCGAGCACCTGGTCAACCAGCCGACGGTGGCGCCGCAAAGCTTCATCGGGCCGTCGATGGCCGGCCTCGCCACGCCTTGGGCCGACGCCGCCCGGCGCGGGCCGGCCAGCCAAGTGAGCTTCCTTCAAGGCATCGGGCGTTTCACCCAGGACGCCCTGCCCTATTTCCCGACGTTGCAGGCCCACAACGCGCCCATCGCCCAGGATTACCTCCATGCACCGTCACCCAAAGCCCTGGCCCTTACCTTCGCTGGCACGGTCGTGTGGGTCGGCGGCGGCCGGGGCGAAACGCCAGACGATGTTGCCCGCATCGCTGTGCAGCGCTGCGAATATGAATCCGGCGGCGCCTGCGTGCTGTTCGCGCGCAACCTGAACCTGACCGCCGCGGCGGGCTCGGGCCAGCCACCGGAACATCCGCCGCTGCTGGTCAGGGTCGGACGGGTCGCCGCGGAGACGGTGCCGTTCATCCGCGACGGGCAGCGCGGCGAGATCGCCACCTACCTGGCGCAGCTCGGCCCCAAAGCCCTGGCGCTGTCGCCGATCGGTGAAACCATCGGCACCGGCGCCACGGCCGACGCAGCGCTCGCCCGCTGCCGGTCCCAAGGTGCTGCGGATTGCGTCCTCTATGCCGAGGGCGATCGCATCGTGCTCGCGGCACAACCCTGATTTAGCCAGCAAACCCCGTACAAGCCCCGGCATTTTTGCTAGCGTAACGATCTGTTGCACGATGGATGGGAAACTCGTTCGGTGCGCGGTCGAACGACGATGCGAACCGGCTGGATCCGGTTTCTGGGAGGGCGCCGGATTTTCGTCGGCTTGCTGCTCGCATGGCTTGCGGGCTGCGCCACCGCGCCGCCTCCGCCTGCTGCGCAGATCACAGCCGGTCCGACCGACCCGAAGCGCCTGGTTGCCGTGCTGGTCGCCGGTGACGGCAGCCTGCCCGCGTTCGACAACGCGACCAGCTATGTGGCCGACACCCTGGCCGCCGCCGGCGTTCCGCCCACGCAGATCCATCGATTGAGCGGCTCGCTGCGCCGCGCGCCCGAACTCGCGACCGGGGACAATCTGCTGAAACGCCTGCAGGAGACCGAGGTGCCACCCGGCGGCAGTTGCCTCGTCTATCTGACGTCCCACGGCGCCTACGAGCACGGCCTGTATCTTTCGGCCTCGAACGACACGCTGATGCCGAGTCAACTGGACCGGGCGCTCGAGCTCGGCTGCGGCCAGGCGCCGACCGTGGTCATCGTCTCCGCCTGCTTCGCCGGGCAATTCACCCAGCCGCCGATGCCGCGTGCCAACCGCATCATCCTGACGGCGGCCGATGCGGGCAGGACCTCGTTCGGCTGCGGCGCCAGCTTTCGCTACACCTATTTCGACGAATGCCTGCTGGGTGCGCTCGGCGAAGCCGCCAGTTGGCAGGAGGTGTTCGGCCGCGCCGTGACCTGCGTGGCGCAGCGTGAGCGCCAGATCGGCGCCCTGCCGTCGGAGCCGACGGCGTCGTTCGGCGCCGCCATGACCGGCGTAGCCCCCCCGGCCGGCCCCGGCCCTGTGGCCGATCCGCATACGATCCAGTTCATTCCCGGCACCGGCCTGTTCGATCCGGCACTGGTGCCGCTGCCCTTCCAGGAACGGCTGCGCCTGCATGACGACCTGTCGCGCTATGCAGCCGCGGTCCCGCCCAAGGCGCTCGCCATGACCGCACAGGGCCTGCTGGTCCCGGTCGCGCGGGGTCGCGACGGGCAGCGGACCGAGAGCGATGTCGCGCGCCTAGCGCTGCAGCGCTGCGAATGGCTGACCGGCGGCGCCTGCATCCTCTACGCCCGCGACGCCGAGACGGTTCGCCTGCTGCCGTCGGGCCTGGCGCCGTTCCATCCGCCCCGGCTGGCCCGGACCGGCCGATTGACGGTCGATCTGGCGCCGTTCATCCGCGACGACCAGCGGCCGCAGATCGAACGCTATCTAGCCGCCGAGACGCCGAAGGCCCTGGCGCTCAGCCCCGGCCACGAGGAAATCGGCGTCGGTCATGGCGCGACGATCGAGGACGCGCGACGCGACGCGCTGGCGCAATGCCGCTCCGGCCGGCTCGATTGCGTGATCTATGCGGAGGACGACCGCATCGTGCTGGGATGGACCAACTGATGGCGAGGCCGAAGAAGCCGCGTCCCGCGATCGTGGGGGCGCTCGAAATCCGGTTGGGCGCCTGGGGACCGATCGAGGTCAAGCGGCTGTTCAGCGGCTATGCGTTGTATCGCGACGGCACGATCTTCGGCCTGGTCATGCGCGAGCGGGTCTATTTCAAGACCAACGACGCAAACCGGCCCGACTATGTCGCAGCCGGCATGGCGCCGTTCCAATATACCCGATCGAATGGGCGGGTCATCGCCACCCATCACTACGAAGTCCCGGGCTTCGTGTTCGACGATCTGGACGAATTGACGGAATGGGCCGACAAGGCTCTGGCCGTCACGCGGGGCCATGGCCTACAAAGCGACATCCGTGAAGTGGAGTAACCGACTGATGCGTCTGAGCCTTGCCCTGATCCTTCCGCTGCTGGCCGCATCCGCCGGCTGCTCGCTGATTTTCGGGGACGACGCCGAGAAGGCGCCGAGCGACATCCTGCTGCGCCTGCCGGCCGCGGACATGACCAAGGCCCAGGCCGATGCCGCCACTTCCTGCGCGCCCTATAAAAAGGGCGCGCAGCTCAAGGACGTCGTGGTGATGAACGGCGTGCAGATCGCGGAATTCGCCTGCAAGTGACGGGCGGGGGCCGTCGCCCCCGCTGCCGTCAATGCGCGCCGGCGACCATCTTGTAGGCCGGCAGCGTCAGGAATGTCTCGAACCGGTCGGGTTCGACCAGTTGCAGGAACAGGGCCGCCGCCTCGGCATAGCAATGCTGGGCGATCGCTTCGGGCGCCAGACCCTTGTCGATCTTGCGCAGCTCTTCGTCGAGCACCTTGCGGATCAGCGCCGCATCGACCGTGCGGCCGTCGTCGAGCGTGGCGCCGTGACGGCGCCATTGCCAGACCTGAGCGCGGCTGATCTCGGCCGTCGCCGCATCCTCCATCAGGTTGAACAGCGGGACGCAGCCGATACCGCGCAGCCAAGCCTCGATATAGCCGATGCCGACGGCGATGTTCTGACGCAGGCCGGCTTCGGTCTTGGTCCCTTCCGGGATCACGACCAGATCGGCCGGGCCGACATCGACGTCCAGGCGCTTCTTGTCGATCTGGTTGGCACCCGGCATCAGCCGGTCGAACACCTCGCGCGCGATCGGCACCAGGCCCGGATGGGCGACCCACGTGCCGTCATGGCCGTCAGCGGCCTCGCGTTCCTTGTCGGCCTTGACCTTGGCCATGGCCGCGTCGTTCGCGGCCGGGTCGTTCTTGATCGGGATCTGGGCCGCCATGCCGCCCATGGCATGGACGTTGCGGCGATGGCAGACCTGGATCACCCGCTGGCTGTACGAGCGCAGAAAATGGGTCGTCATGGTCACTTGGCCGCGATCGGGCAGCACGGCCGCCGGGTCGTTCGCGAACTTCTTGATGAAGCTGAAGATATAGTCCCAGCGGCCGCAGTTGAGGCCGGCGGAATGCTGCTTCAGCTCCCACAGGATCTCGTCCATCTCGAAACTGGCGAGGATGGTCTCGATCAGCACGGTCGCCTTGATCGAGCCCGGCGGAATGCCGAGCGCGGTCTGGGCGTGCAGGAATACCTCGTTCCACAGGCGGGCCTCGAAGCGCGATTCCATCTTCGGCAGATAGAAATACGGGCCTGAGCCCTTGGCGAGCAGCGCCTTGGCGTTGTGGAAGAAATACAGGCCGAAATCGAACAGCGCGCCGCTCATCGGCCGGCCGTCGACCACCAGGTGGGCCTCGGGCAAATGCCAGCCGCGCGGCCGCACGAACAGGACGGCGGTCTTTTCCGCAAGCTTGTAGGCCTTGCCGCTGGTCGGATCGGTGAAACCGATCGTGCCGGCGATGGCGTCGCGGAGATTGACCTGGCCGTCGATCAGGTTCGCCCAGGTCGGCGTGCTCGAATCCTCGAAATCCGCCATGAACACATGGGCGCCGGAATTGAGCGCGTTGATGATCATCTTGCGATCGACCGGGCCGGTGATCTCGACCCGCCGGTCCAGGATATCGGCCGGCAGCGGCGCCACGGTCCATTCGCTGTCGCGGATCTCCTGGGTCTCCGGCGGGAAGACCGGCTTGTTGCCGGCATCGAGCCAGGCCTGGACTTCATCGCGCTTTGCCAGCAGGCGAAGGCGCTCGGCGCCGAATGCGCGCTCCAGACCGACGATGAAGGCGAGCGCCTCCGGGGTCAGGATCGTCTCCTGACCGGGTGCCGTCGGCGCCTTGAGTTCGACGCCGGCCGGCGGGTCGATCTTGGTCATTTCCATTTCCTCGTTCGTTTTCGGGCGATGCCTCGTTCCCAGGGCCGCCGCTAGAACTCCGACGCTTCGACGATCATCGGCTCGTTACCGGCCGCTTCCTGCCATTCCTGGAAGGACGGCAGCGACCAGACCGCATCGGCATAGGCCTGGCAGACCTCGTCGAGCTCGATCTTGTAGGTCCGGAATCGGCTGACGACGGGCGCGAACATGGCGTCGGCGATGGTGAAGCCGCCGAACAGAAACGGTCCGACGGCCGCCTCGCCGAACCGCTTGCGGCAATCCCGCCAGATCGTGGCGATGCGATTGATGTCGGCCTGGACCTCGGGTGTCACACCCCGGTTCGGAAAGGACGACCGGATGTTCATCGGGCAGTGGTCCCGAAAGGCATTGAAGTGGGAATGCATCTCGGCCGAGACCGATCGGGCGAGCGCGCGCGCGACCTGGTCCGCCGGCCATAGCATCCGTTCCGGCACCAGCTCGGCCAGGTATTCCGCAATCGCGAGCCCGTCCCAGATGACCCTGTCGCCATGGTGCAGCACCGGAACCCGGCCGCTCGGCGAATGGCGTAGGATCTCCGCCTTGGTGCCTGCCATGTCGAGCGGGATGACCACCTCGTCGAAATCCAGCCCGGCCGCCTTCAGCACCAGCCACGGCCGCAGCGACCAGCTCGAATAATTCTTGTTGCCGAGGTAGATCGTGAAGTCTGCCATCGGGTCACGTTCCTCCGCGGATGGTTGGGTGACAGTTTTGACCGGTTCCGGCAGCCCGTGCAACCATCGACCGTTGCAGCGGTAACGATACCCACCCGTCCACATTCGACCACTTCCCAATCGAGGGGGCTCGGGAGCAGGATGCCGCTCATCACGGGATCCAAGGATCGCCGGACGCAATGGTTCGCTGTGGAGTGGAACAAAGATGGTTGAGACGCTGATCGACGGCGTGGGTGGCATTCCGATCGTGGCCGTGACCACGGAGAGTTTCGGTCCCTGGAAGACGGAGCACCCCGGTGCCGTCGGCGCCTGGCTGGCCGCCACCGGCTTCACCGGCGAAGCCGGCAAGACCGCGCTCGTCCCCGGCCCCGACGGCCATCTGTCGATGGTGGTCCAGGGGGTGTCGACCGACGATGCGCTCTGGGCTCTGGCGGGCCTGCCCGACAGCCTGCCCGAAGGCACCTACCGGCTGGGCTTCGACAGCGAGAGCCTGTTCGGCAAGGGTGCGGGTACGCGCCTGGCGCTCGGCTGGGCGCTCGGTTCCTACGTCTTCAGCCGCTACAAAGCGCCCAAGCGCAAGTTCGCGCAGCTGGTCTGGCCAGAGAGTGCCGATCGCGGCGCGGTCGCCGGCCTCGCCGACGGGCTGTCGCTGACGCGCGACCTGATCAACACCCCGGCCGAGGACATGGGGCCGGCCGAGCTGGCGGCCGCCGCGACCAGGCTCGCCGAAGCGCATGGCGCCAGGATCAAGCTGATCGTCGGCGACGACCTGCTGGCGCAGAACTATCCGACGATCCACGCGGTCGGCCGCGGCAGCGTGCGCGCGCCGCGCCTGATCGACCTCACCTGGGGCGACGAGGCGGCGCCGAAGCTGACCCTGGTCGGCAAGGGCGTGTGCTTCGATTCCGGCGGGCTCGACATCAAGTCGGCGGCCGGCATGAAGATGATGAAGAAGGACATGGGCGGCTCCGCCACCGTGCTGGGCCTCGCCCACGCGATCATGGCGGCCGGGCTCAAGGTCCGCCTGCGCGTGCTGGTGCCGGCGGTCGAGAATTCCATCTCGGGCAATGCCTTCCGCCCGATGGACATCTTCAAGACGCGCAAGGGCCTGACCGTCGAGATCGGCAACACCGATGCCGAGGGACGCCTGGTGCTGTGCGACGCGCTGGCCGAGGCCGTGACCGAAGATCCGGCGCTGCTGATCGACATGGCGACCCTGACCGGCGCCGCGCGCGTCGCGCTGGGGCCGGAACTGCCGGTGCTGTTTTCAAACGACGATAGGGTCGCCGCCGACCTTCTGGAGGCCGGCACGGCCGAAGCCGATCCGCTGTGGCGCCTGCCGCTGTGGAAATCCTATCGGAAGTATCTGGACAGCAAGATCGCCGACATCAACAACGCGTCGGACTCGGGTTTCGCCGGTGCGATCACGGCTGCGCTGTATCTGCAGGAGTTCGTCGGATCCAAGGTGCCGTGGATCCATATCGATACCTTCGCCTGGAACCAGGCGACCCGTGCCGGGCGCCCAGAGGGCGGCGAGGGTCTGGCACTGCGCGCGCTGTTCCGCCTGATCCAGCAGCGGTTCGGCTGAGCCTACAGCCGTTCCAAAGGGTTAACACTTGTGAAAGACCTGTCGCGCATCATTCGGTTCGTTGGCGAAACGAATTGATGATTTTGGCGCGGCAGGTCGACCCATGGCGATCGAGTTCAAAGGACCGGACGGGCTCGACCTGTGGCGGCGCGCCCTGTGCGAAAGCGTGCGTCGCGCCGGCCCCGACCTGTCGGCCCGCCAGTTGGCTATCCTGCTGACCGTGTACCTGACCGCCCCGCCTCATACCGTGCGCGGGCTGGCTGAAATCCTGAACATCTCCAAGCCCGCCGTGACCCGCGCCCTCGACCGTCTGGGCATGCTGGGTCTGGCCCGACGCAAGCGCGACGAGGCCGACAAGCGCAACGTGCTGGTTCAGCGCACGGTCAAGGGCTCGGTCTTCCTGACCGAATTCTCGGAGATCATGGTCAGCACGGCGAAGCAGGCGAAGTAGCGGCCGTTCAGTACCCGCTCGCCAGATCGACCCGGTCGGGCCAGCCCTCGCCTGCCTGCAGCCGACGCAGATTGTCGGCCACGACCAGCGACGCGGTGGCGGGGTTGGTCACGGCGGCGACGTGCGGGGTCACGACGATCCGCGAATGGGTCCAGAACGGATGTGCCTCGGGCAGCGGCTCGGTCTGGAACACGTCCAGCACCGCTTCGGACAATTGGCCGCTGTCGAGGGCCGCCAGCAGGTCCGCCTCGACCAGGTGCCCGCCGCGGCCCACGTTGATCAGGCCCGCGCCCTGGGGCATCTGGGCGAAGGTCGCTGCGGACAGGATGCCCTCGGTCGCCGACGTCAGCGGCAGCAGGCAAACCAGAATGTCGCTGCGCGCGAGGAACGGCGCGAAGCCGGCCTCGCCGGAAAAGCACGTAACCTGCGGCAGGTCCTTCGGCGTCCGGCTCCAACCGGCGACGTCGAACCCTATCCTGACCAGGGCCGCCGCCGTCGCCGTACCCAACTCGCCCAGGCCCAGGATGCCGACGCGCCGATCGACGGTGCGCAGCGGGACGTGGGGTTCCCACAGCCCGACCTGCTGCTGCCGGCGATAGGTCGGCTCTCCCAGGTGCAGGCGCATCACCTGGAATGTGACGAAATCGGTCATCGCCCGGGTCATGGCCGGATCGACCAGACGGACCAGCGGCACATGGGCCGGGTAGCGCCCGTCCTTCAGAACATGATCGACGCCGGCGCCCAGCGATTGGACGAGCCGGAGCTTGGGGAACGAGGCAAGCCAGCCCTCGGGCGGCAGCCAGCACATCACCGCATCCACCGCGCCGGGATCGGACACATCGCGCCAATGCACGAAGCTGAGATCGGGCATGAGGGCCGCGAACGCCGCCTGCCACTTGTCGAAATTTTCGCCCGGCGAGCGAAACGCGAGGGTGAGCCGCGCCATCAGTTCAGCCGCTCGACCAGCCGCGCATGGAGCGCTCGGTCGCCGGCCGCGATGATGCGGCCGTCGCTGGTCAGGCCGGGCACGTTGCCCTGCCAGTCGGTCACGATGCCGCCGGCACCCTCGATGATCGGCACATGGGCGCAATAGTCGTAGGGCTTCAGGCTGCCTTCGATGACCGCGTCGACGAAGCCGCTGGCAACCAGGCCATAGGCATAGCAATCGGCGCCGTAGCGCACCAGCTTCGCCCCGTCGGCGACCGCATCAAAGCGCGGCCGGTCGACCGCGTCGAACATGGCCGGCGTGGTCGAGAAGATCGTGGCGCGCGCGAGGTCCGCGCAGGCCCGCGCCCGGACCGGCTGGCCGTTGAACGTCGTCGGACGGCCCTGTCCGCCCAGCCAGCGCTCGCGCGAAATCGGCTGGTCGAGCACGCCCAGTACCGGACGGCCCTGGTGCAGGAGCGCGATCAGCGTCCCGAACAGCGGCACGCCGGAAATGAAGGATTTGGTGCCGTCGATCGGGTCGAGCACCCAGACCCATTCCGCATCGGTCCGGTCGGGACCGTGTTCTTCGCCCAGCACACCATGGTCCGGGAACCGCTGGGTGATGAGTCGGCGCATCGCCGCCTCGGCCTCCCGGTCGGCGATGGTGACCGGCGAGGCGTCGTCCTTGTCGATGATCTCGACGGACTGGCGGAAGTAGCGGCGGACGACGTTGCCCGCCGCATCGGCAAGGTCGGCCGCGAGCGTGGCGGCCGCGTCGAGGACGGCGGGAGCGGCGGGTGTCATGACGGGCCGGTCATTCCTTGGTGAGATCGACCGGGCTGTCGCTCTGCTTGTTCAGGAAAGCGATGACGTCGGCGCGCTCTTCCGGCTTCGGCAGGCCGGCGAAGCCCATCTTGGTGCCGGGCAGGTAGGCCTTCGGATTGAAGATGAAGGCCGCGACTTCTTGGGGTGCCCAGGTGCCGCCCAGCTTTTTCATCGCGTCCGAATACTGGAAGCTCGCCTCATGGGCGCGCGGGCCGTTCAGCACGCCATAGAGGTTCGGGCCGACCTTGTTGGCACCGCCCTTGTCGAAGTTGTGGCAGGCGGCGCATTTCTTCGCGATGTCAGCGCCCTTGGCCGGATCGGCCTTGGCCCAGAGCTCGGCCGGGATCGGCGCCGGCTTCTCGGCGGCCGGGGCGGCGGCGGTCTGCGTCTCGGCCGATTCGCCGCCGGCGATCGGATAAGCGGCGGTTTCGAGCTTCTTGGGATGAACCAGTCCCTCGGCGACGAGGCCGGTGACCATCGCGACGATCAATGCGACGAGCAGCGACGCCGCGAGCTTGTTGAACTCAAACGAAGACATGGTGCAGCCCTTGACGGTTTACGCAGTTTGGTGGTCGGGTCGGAAACGATCGGGTGCGCGCGAAAGCTCCGGTGAATTATCGTGCGGCACGCGGACGACCGTTTCCCATCAGGATGATACGGACGGGAGGTTTCATCATGTCGAGCGACAAATGTCGAGTGCTCGTCTCGTAAAACACCCAGCCCCGCGCCGGAACCATACCCCGGCACGCGACGGCATCTGTCGCAAAATCCTGCGTCATAGCGCCGCAAAATCAAGGGAAAATGATGATTTCCAACGCAAATTCGCCCGACGCCCTCGTCGTCATCCCGTCGCGGCTCGCCGCCACGCGGCTGCCGAACAAGCCGCTGGCCGACATCCATGGCGTTCCCATGGTCGTGCATGTGTGGCGCCGGGCGGTCGAGGCCGCGATCGGGCCGGTCGTGGTCGCCTGCGGCGACCGGGCGATCCTGGATGCGGTCGAAGCCGCGGGCGGCACGGCAGTGATGACCGATCCCAACCATCCCTCGGGCTCGGACCGGGTCTGGGAAGCGGTGCAGAAGATCGATCCCGGCGGGCGCCACGACATCATCGTCAACGTGCAGGGCGACATGCCGACGCTCGACGGCGCGTTCATCCGCCGCGCGCTGGATCCGCTGGCCGATCCGGCGGTGGATATCACAACGCTGGTCTGCGAAATCGCCGACCCGAGCGAGCGGGAACGGGCGAGCGTGGTCAAGGCGGTGGTCGCCTGGCACGGTGCCGGCGTCGGTCGCGCGCTCTATTTCAGCCGGGCCGCCGTGCCTACGGGGCCGGGCCCGCTCTACCATCACCTGGGGCTCTACGCCTATCGCCGGGCCGCGTTGCAGCGTTTCGTCAGCCTGCCGCCGGCCCCGCTCGAACTGCGCGAGAAGCTCGAGCAACTGCGCGCGCTCGAAGCCGGCATGCGCATCGACGCGGTCGAGATCGCGACGGTGCCGCTCAACCTCGATACGCCGGAAGATCTTGAGCGCGCGCGCGAGATGCTGAAGGGTTAGAGCCTTCCGGATTTCCCGGCCGACCACCAGACCGAACGAAGAGACCGATGCCCGCCTCATCCCATGCCTCCACCGGCCCGATCTCCTTCCAGGGCTCGCCCGGCGCCTATTCCGACCTCGCCTGCCAGGAAGTGCACCCGGACCGGCGCACCCTGCCGTGCCGCACCTTCGAGGACGCGCTGGCGGCCCTGGTCGGCGGCGAGGCCGATCTCGCCATGATCCCGATCGAGAATTCCGTCGCCGGCCGCGTCGCCGACGTGCATCACCTGCTGCCGCGCTCTGGCCTGTCGATCATCGGCGAGCATTTCGCCCCGGTGCATCACCATTTGCTAGCGGTGCCCGGCGCCTCGATCGAGTCGCTGAAGACCGTGCGCAGCCATGTCCACGCGCTGTCGCAATGCCGCAACGTGATCCGCGACCTCAAGCTCACGCCCGTGGTCGCGGCCGATACGGCCGGCGCCGCGGCCGAGGTTGCACGCCTGGGCGACCCGTCGGTCGCCGCAATCGCGTCGGAACTGGCCGGGCGGATCTATGGTCTGGTCTCGCTCAGGGCCGGCATCGAGGATGCCACCCACAATACGACGCGCTTCGTGGTGCTGGCGCGCGAGCCGGAAGTGCCGAAATTCACCGGCGCCCTCGCGGTCACGACCTTCCTGTTCCGCGTGCGCAACGTGCCGGCGTCGCTCTACAAGGCGCTGGGCGGCTTCGCGACCAACGGCGTCAACATGACCAAGCTCGAGAGCTACATGGGCGGCGGCACCTTTGCGGCGACGGAATTCTACGCCGACGTCGAGGCCCATCCGTCCGAGCGTCGGCTGCAGCTGGCGCTCGACGAGCTGAAGTTCTTCACCGAAGAACTGACGATGCTGGGGACCTATCCCGCCCATCCGTCGCGGACGAAGCTGGCCCAGGGCCAGTAGCGCGCTTCCCTCACCTTGACCTTCCCATGATGGCAACCCCATCTGTCGCTTACCCTTTCGATGGAGCGACAGATGGCCATCCGCACGGCCGAGATCCTGACGATCGGCGAGGCCGCCGCCGCGTCCGGCGTTTCCGCCAAGATGATCCGATACTACGAAAGCGTCGGCCTGGTTCGCCCGGCCACGCGCACCGAGTCGAACTACCGCACTTATGATGGCAAGGCGGTCGAGACGCTGCGCTTCGTGGCGCGTGCCCGCCACCTGGGCTTCTCCATGGAAGAAATCGGCCGGCTGCTCGCCCTCTGGCAGGATCGCGGCCGGGCCAGCGCCGACGTCAAGGCGCTGGCGATGAGCCATATCGCCGAGCTGGAAGCGCGGATCGCCGCCATGGCATCGATGAAGGCGACCCTGGAACATCTGGTCGATCGCTGCCACGGCGATGACCGGCCGGACTGCCCGATCATCGACGGCATCGCGGCCGGCAACGGCTGCCACTGACGCTCAGGCGCGATCTGCCCCGATATTTCCCGACCTAATTCCTGGGCGCGAACAGGATGACGCCGGCGCCGAGCAGGCACAGCGCCGCCCCGGCCAAGTCCCAGCGATCGGGGCGCACCCGCTCGACCACCAGCAGCCAGACCAAGGATACGGCGACGTAGACCCCGCCATAGGCGGCATAGGCGCGGCCGGCGGCGGGCGCGTCGATCTTCGTCAGCAGGAAGGCGAACAGCGCCAGCGAGACGACACCCGGCACCAGCCACAGTGCCGAACGGCCGAGTCGCAGCCAGGCCCAGACCGCGTAGCAGCCCGCGATCTCGGCGACCGCGGCACCGATCGCGGCCGGGACCGATCCCATCAGTCTTCGCGCCCGAGCCAATCCTCGATCAGGCGGCGCGAGATCGAATCCTTGCGCGGCAGGCGGAAGAACTCGTCGTCCTGATGGTCGCGCACCCAGTCGCGCGAGAACCAGCGGGCATCCTCGAGTTCGCGGTCGTTGAGATTGATCTCGCGGGTCTTTGCGGTGGCATAGAAGCCCAGCATGATCGAGGACGGGAACGGCCAGGGCTGCGAGGAATGATAGATCGCGTCCTCGACCAGGATGCCCGCCTCCTCCTGGACCTCGCGCGCCACCGCCTCCTCCAGGCTCTCGCCCGGCTCGACGAAGCCGGCGAGCGTCGAATACATGCCCTTCATCCAGACCGCCTGGCGGCCCAGCAGCATCTTGTCGCCGTCGGTCACCAGCATGATCACGGCCGGATCGGTGCGCGGGAAATGGTGGGTCTTGCAGTCGGGCGAGATGCAGATGCGGACATGCCCGCCCTCGGCGCCGATCGTCGGACTGCCGCACACGCCGCAGAACCGGTGGCGGGTATGCCAATGGGCGAGACCCCGCGCATAGGCCAGCAGCGACCCGGTGCGTTGCGACAGGAGCGGACCGAAAGCGCGCAGATCCTGGAATTTCGGCGCCGCGTCGAGCGCGAGCGCGCCATAGCCCAGCCGGTCGAGCGGCGTTTCCTCAGCCGAGAGGTCGAGCGCGAAATGCGCGATCTCGCCATCGAGACCGAGCAGCATCGGCTCGGCGCCGGCCATCAGGAACGGTGTCACCGTCGCCAGATCGAGCAGGATGGGCTCGGGGCCCGCACCCGAGTCGCGCACCAGGTGCTGAGCGCGCCAGATCGGCACGAATCGGCTCGTCTCCGCGGTCAGCCGCGCCTTGAGCCAGTCGGGGTTCTTGCGCAACGGACCGACCCGATCGAGCCCGCCCGCCGCATAGAAATTCGGTCGCTTCATGGGACCAGACCATGGCACGGCGGCGTCCGAGCGGCAAGGCGATGGGCGGTCGCAGCGGCATATCCGGCATTTCCGCCAACCCATTCCTGCCATCGGTCGAACGCACTTGCACCTTGGCGCGAGACAGTCGATATATGCCCTTGGAAGGCTGGTGGTGGGCAGGTCCCTCGCCAACCCGGTCAGGTCCGGAAGGAAGCAGCCGCAACGAGTTTCCGACTTGGGTCGTCGCCGGTCTTCCACCCTTTCTCGTCCAAGCGACCTTTGGCGGCGGGCCCCTTCTTGACAGTGTCGACCGTGACCGATCGTCCTGCCCGCCCGGCGGTGCCACCGGCATCCCGTCCCATCCCATGAGCAATCAAGTCGAATATCGGGTCCTTGCCCGCAAGTATCGGCCGTCCAGCTTCGACCAGCTGATCGGGCACGACACCTTGGTGCGCACCCTGTCGAACGCGTTCAACAGCGGGCGCATCGCGCATGCCTTCATGCTGACCGGCGTGCGCGGCGTGGGCAAGACGACGACGGCCCGCATCATCGCCCGCGCGCTGAACTGCGTCGGACCCGACGGCACCGGCGGCCCGACCATGCAGCCGTGCGGCGTGTGCGACGCCTGCCGCTCGATCGCCGAGGATCGCCATCCCGACGTGATCGAGATGGACGCCGCGTCCCGCACCGGCGTCGACGACATCCGGGAGCTGATCGAGAGCGTGCGCTATCGCCCGGTCTCGGCCCGCTACAAGATCTACATCATCGACGAAGTGCACATGCTGTCCAAGGCGGCGTTCAACGCGCTCTTGAAGACGCTCGAAGAGCCGCCGCCGGACATCAAGTTCGTGTTCGCCACGACCGAGATCAACAAGGTGCCGGTGACGGTGCTGTCGCGCTGCCAGCGCTATACCCTGCCGCGCATTCCGCTCGACACGCTGGCATCCTATTACGGCCAGATCTCGCTCAAGGAAAAGGTCGAGATCGAGCCGGGCGCGCTGGCGCTGGTCGCGCGCGCCGCCGACGGCTCGGTGCGCGATGGACTGTCGATCCTCGACCAGGCGATCGCGCTGGGCTTCGGCGCGCTCATCACCGAGGCCGCCGTCCGCGACATGCTGGGCGTCGCCGACCGCGGCCTGACCTTCGACCTGTTCGAGAACGTCATGGCCGGCGACGCGCCGGCGGCGCTGGCTGGGCTGGAAGTGCTCTACAACGGCGGCACCGACCCGGCGATGGTACTGCAGGACCTGCTGGACGTGACCCATTTCATCACGCGCCTGAAGCTGGAGCGCACGACCGAGGTCACCTCGGCCCAGCCGATGGCCGACGGCCAGGACCTGGAGCGCGGCCGCGCGCTGGCGGCCCGGCTCGGCCTGGCAGCACTTGCCCGCACCTGGCAGCTCTTGCTGAAGGGATTGCCCGAAGTGCAGATGGCACCACACCCGCTGAAGGCAGCGGAGATGGTGCTGATCCGCCTGGTCTATGTCACCGACCTGCCCTCTCCGGCCGATCTGATCAGGGCGCTGCAGAATTCCGGCGCCGGCCAGGGCACGGCCGGCGGCCTCGGCCCGCCGGGCGCCGCCGGTCCGTCACCGCGCGCCGAGGCCCCGCCCCGCCCGGTGGCGATCCAGGGTGGCCAGACGATGGCCGCGCGCCAGCCCGAACCGGTCGCGGCCCTCGAACCGACCGCCGAAGTGGCGCTGCCGCATCCTGCGAGCTTCCATGAGGTCATGGAGCTGATCGCCCAGCACCGCGAGGCGATCCTCTACAACCACATCGCCGCGATGGTGCATCTGGTGCGCTACGAGTTCGGCCATATCGAGCTCAGGCCCGAGCCGGAGGCGCCACGCGACCTCGCGACCCGCATGGGCCAGTTCCTCGGCGAACAGACCGGCCAGCGCTGGATGATCACCGTCTCGCGCGAGCCGGGTCAGCCGACCCACAAGGAACAAGTGCTGGCGGCGGAGGCAAAGCGTCGGGCCGAGGTCAGCGCCACGCCGCTGATCAAGGCGCTGCTGCTGGCCTTCCCGGGGCTGACCATCGACAAGATCATCGACCTGGAACCGCCGCCCGAGCCGGTGTTGCCGGCGGAACTGGTGCTGGAGCCGGAACCGACCGCGGATATCGCGCTTGAGAGTGCGGTGTTCGATGACGCGCCCGTCGCAGGGCTTTATGAAGAGGATGATCCGGGACCGTTCGTGGCCCCGGTCCTCGATCCCGACGAAGAAGATGGAGACGCTTGAGATGAAGAATCTCGGCAATATGATGAAGCAGGCCCAGCAGTTTCAGACGCGCATGTCGGAAATGCAGGCCGAACTGGAAAAGGTCGAGATGACCGGCCAGTCGGGCGGCGGCACGGTCAAGATCGTGCTGTCCGGCAAGAACGAGGTCCGGAAGATCTCGATCGACAAGACGCTGGTCGACCCGGAAGAGGTCGAAGTGCTGGAGGACCTGCTGCTGGCCGCGTTCAACGACGCCAAGCAGAAGGTCGAGACCCACGCCGCGGCCGAGATGCAGAAGATCACCGGTGGGCTGCAGCTGCCACCCGGCATGAAGCTGCCGTTCTAAGGACACCCGCTTGTCCGGCGCCGAGATCGACCGGCTGATCCAGCTCCTGGCCAAGTTGCCGGGGCTGGGTCCGCGCTCGGCCCGGCGCGCGGTGCTCTACATGCTGAAGCGGCGCGATGCTTTCATGCTGCCGCTGGGGGCGGCGATCGGCGAGGTGGCAGAAGCCATCCTGCCTTGCAGGATCTGTGGCAACCTCGACACGACCGATCCCTGCCCGATCTGCGCCGACGCCAACCGTGATGGCGGCTTGGTCTGCGTCATCGAGGACGTGGCCGATCTCTGGGCGATCGAACGCACGTCGTCCTATGCCGGCAAATACCACGTGCTGGGCGGCATCCTGTCGGCGCTCGACGGCATCAGGCCGGAGGACCTTACCATCGGCGCCCTGGTCGACCGCGCCGCCGCCGGCGACGTACGCGAGGTCATCCTGGCCATGAACGCCACCGTCGAGGGCCAGAGCACGGCGCACTACCTGACCGATCGCCTGGCCGCGACCGGCGTCAAGGTCTCGCGCCTCGCCCATGGCGTGCCGATCGGCGGCGAATTGGACTATCTCGACGAGGGCACGCTCGCCGCCGCCTTGAAGGCGCGCCGGCCGTTCTAGCGCCCGCTGTCCGTTCAAATCGCGAAGCTATGGGCTTGGGGTCCCCATGTTTCGGCGTGCCTGCCGTAGCGCCCGCAGCCAGTTGCCGGGTCGCGATCCTCCAGACGGCGCGGAGATGCCCAGGAGACGACCGGCATCGCGCAGGATCGGCAACCCGAACCACAGTGTTACGAGAGCATAAAATATGTCCTGCCAGTGCTGGAGAGTGATCGCCAGCGTGATCATGACCGGCTCCGGCAGACGCTCGAAAGACGAATCCAATGTTTCGAAATTGTTCTGAGTGACCGCCATCACGGACAGCAGGACGAGCCCGCCCACCAGCCTCAGCAGGATGCCGGCGAAATTGATCAGGATGAGAATGAGAAGGAAGAAGACGAACCGGATGACGATGAGGTTGCCGGCTTGAGACCGGACGGAGACATCGGCCAGCTCCGAGATCGGCGCGAGCATCGCTGCCGTACTCTTGTCGGACCCCGCCAAAGCAAGGGTCTTCTCCTTGACCTCCAATTCGATCTTCCGGATCTCGATTTCATTTTTCCGCGATTCGATGCCGGTTTTCTTGATCAGCACGTAGGAATAGGCCAAGCCGACCAAGGTCACCGGGATCGCGAGCATGCCACTGACGATCTCCCACCAATGGAGCGGCTTCGGTTCTTCGGCGATCTGGGCGAACGCGAGCGTCGGCCCTGCGCAGACCAGGAGGATCCAGAGGCGCAACACCAATCGCGCGATCACGGGAGCACCAAGGTGACGATCGTTCGGGCAGGCTTCATTCCCAGCCTCCGCTTCCCCAGCATTCATCAAGGGCATCCACCGGTTGGCAGCATGATCCTACCTCGGTAGCGCCGCGTATCAGCTTACCGTGGAAAGAGGCCGATCGTCACCCCGATCACCACAACCACCCATCGCATGGGCCTGCTCGTTGGATCAGGAGGCGTTAAGGTTTTTGCGAGAGGATGAGGATGTCAGCAGTCAAGTGACCTGGAGGGCGCCGTGCGTCTCGTTTCCTCGAAGAAATTTTCAGAATCCGACGCCCTCGCATCGTTCGGCCGAACCTCGTCGCGGCCAGGAGAGTTCCTCGTCATCGCCGCCGGGGGCTTCGCGATGCTGCTGGTCGTAGGCCTCTTCGACATGTTCGGTCTGCTTCCCTGAACAAGCATGCGCATCCGATCGCAACGCTTCAATTCAGCGGATTGACTTCGACTTTTTCAAGTCGCGGACGGGGAGCAAACCACTCGCGACGCGGTCAATGCCCGCCTCGCACCAGACTGCCGCGCAGGCCTTCGAGCAGCGCCAGATAGTCCGGTTCCTCCGGCACGATCAGGCCGTGGCGAAGGCCGAAATCGATCAGCACCAGGTTGACGTCGTACTTATACCGGTCGGATTCTCGCACCAGCCGCAGGCACTCACGCGCCGACAGCAGGCGGAAATCCTCGACCTCGCCGTCGGTGTTGTGCGGTACGAAATCCGTCGGCAGCTGGATGTCGTAAACGAACAGCACTTCATCCCGCATGCCGTCGGGCAGCTCGATCCGGTAGCGGATGGCGCCTACGGCATGGGCGCGGGTCGCCAGCGCACGGGTCACGCCGGCCTCCTCTCCCGCTTCTTCCAGCACTGTCTCCCAGGCGGTATAACCAGCCCCAAGACCGCCGGCCACCATATTGTCGAGCTGGCCCGGCGCCATTGCCTTGCTCATGGCGCGCCTGGCGATCCAGAATTCCGGCCCGTCGGCGCCCGGCCGCCAGCCGTTGAGATGCACGGCATGGGCCCGCACACCAAAGAATTCGATCATTCCCCGGTCGAGTTCGAACAACAACGGCCCGCCCCAGCCATCGGTGATCGCGAACGTCTCGTGGCGCCGCTTGCTCACGACGCCGGAGCGGATCAGCCCATCGGTCGCTTCGCCCAGGGCGTCGGTCGCGGTCCCGGACCCGTCGATCGTGTCGGCGAACGTCACCGCGTCTGCCGACACACGGAAGATCTGCGGAAAGGCTTCGAGCGCCCGGGCATTGTCCCGGCGGACGAAACCGACGCGGCGCCCGGCCAGCAGCAGCGGCAGGAAGCGGTCGGGATCGAAGCGGTTACAGGCTTCGAGATGACGCAGATAGCTCATGCCGACGAGGAGACATCGGGGCACTGGACGAGGTCAAGCCACGCTCGACCCATCGGAACCGCCGCGCAGACGGATCAGGCCGCGACCGCGAGCCCCGGCAGGGCCGCGGCCGCTTCGCGGACCGACTGCAGCAGGATCGCCGCCAGGCGGGCCGCGGTCGGCTCCAGCTCGGCATCGGCGCGGTGCAGGGTGAGGGCGAGCGGCGGCAACGGCGGCAAGCCGGCCTCGCCCGGTGCCAGCGCACGCACGCCCGGCGGCAGGCCGATCTGGGTGCGGATGGTCAGACCCAGCCCCGCCGCGGTCGCCGCCCATAATCCGCCCAGGTTCGGGCTGGTGAAAGCCAGGCGCCAGGGCATGCCGGCCCGGTCGAGCGCGCCGGTGCCGCAGGTGCGGAACCAGCAGGGCGCCTCGAACGCCACGAGCGGCAATGGCTCGCCCTCGGGATCCGGCTGGGATGGCCAACCCCCTTGCGGGCCGATCCAATGCATCGGCAGCTCGGCGACCCGTTCGCCGTGCGGCGCCTCGGTCCCGTCGCCCCAGACCAATGCCAGGTCGAGCCGGCCGGCGCTGACCCGCTCCAAAAGCTCGGCATTGCGCGCGACCCGCGCCTCGATGCGGACCTTGGGATGAGCGCGCGTGAAGCGCCCCAGCACCTGTGGCAGCAGCAGTTCGCCGAAATCCTCCTGCAGGCCCAGCCGGACCCAGCCGGCGAGATCGACGCCCTGGATCGCGGCCGCAGCCTCGTCGTTGAGGTCGAGCAGGCGCCGGGCATAGGCGAGCATGGTCTCGCCCGCCTCGGTCAGCACCAGACCTCGGCCGGATTTGCGGAAGATCGTCGTGCCGGCCTGGTCCTCGAGCTTGCGCAACTGCGCGCTCAAGGCAGAGGTCGACCGCCCCAGCCGATCGGCGGCCTTGGCGAAGCTGCCCAGGTCCATGCCCGTCGCAAAGCTGTGCAGCACGTCGAGATCGAAGATCGTCCGCCGCATGGCAATCGTCCCAATTTATCGAACAGTATTTGGAAAACTTCCTAATATTCAGGACGATGATGCCGCGTCATGGTGCCGGGATCAAGGCGGCTGCGGCCGCGCCCGTACGGAGTCCCCGAACCATGTCCTCCATCCTCGCCCTCCCGGCCGGCGCGCGCCGGGACCGCCGGCACCGTTGGAAAGTGCTGGGCATCGGCGTCGCTGCCAATGCGAGCTTTTCCGCCGCCTTTTCCGGCATCCCGACCACTGCCGTCTTCATGCGGTCGGACTATCATCTCGACAATGCCTCCCTGGGGCTGGCGATGGGCCTGCTGGGTCTCGGCATCGCCGTCAGCGAATTGCCCTGGGGCCTGCTGACCGACAGGTGGGGCGATCGCCGCGTGCTATTGCTGGGTCTGGGGGCCACGGCGGCGGCGCTCGCCCTGATGGCACTGTTCGCGGCCCCCACCTCCGATCGGGTGCCGGGCCTGGGCCTGCTCGCCACCGGCATGCTGCTCGTGGGCCTGCTGGGCGGTAGCGTGAACGGGTCGAGCGGCCGGGCGGTGATGGCCTGGTTTCGCGAGGGCGAGCGCGGCCTGGCCATGAGTATCCGGCAAACCGCCGTTCCGGCGGGCGGCGGACTGGGCGCGCTGATCCTGCCCTCGCTCGCCGCGACCCACGGCTTCGTCGCTGTCTATGGCGTGCTGGCGATCCTCTGCGCGGTCACGACGTTGTTCGCCGCCCGCTGGCTGCACGAGCCGGCGGAGCTGGATGCCGCCCCCGCCTCCCCTGCAAGCCGCCTCGCCGCCGCGCGCGGACCGTTACGGAACCTGGACGTCTGGCGCGTGGCCACCGCGATCGGCCTGCTGTGCGTGCCACAGCTTTCAGTCCTGACCTTTGGCACGATCTTCCTGCATGACTTCGGCCATGCCAGCGTCGCCGTGACCAGTGCCGCATTGGTGACGGTGCAGGTCGGTGCGGGCGTCATGCGGGTCTGGAGCGGGCGCTGGACCGACCGGAACCGCAACCGCCGGGCCTACATGCGCGGCTGCTGCCTGTTGAGCGCCGGCATCTTCCTGGCCCTGGCGCCGGTGGTGTCGATGGTCGGCAGCGCCGTCGCTCCCTCCGTCCTGGCACTTGCCGCCATCGTCGGCCTGCTCGTTGTCGGCGGGATCACCGCATCCGCCTGGCATGGCGTCGCCTTCACCGAGCTTGCGACCCTGGCCGGGGCCAGCCGGGCCGGCACGGCACTCGCCCTCGGCAACAGCTTCGCCTTCATGACGCTGTTCCTGACGCCGCTCGCGATCCCGCTCCTGCTGAACTGGAGCGCCTGGCCGGTCGTGTGGCTCGGCGCCGGCGGATGCGCGCTGCTGGCGCTGCCGGTCTTCCCCCGGGGGGCGGCCGTCAGCTCGGATCCAGCAGCGTCCCGGTCAGCGACGCGCCCTTGATGCTGACTTTCTTCATGTCGACGCCGCGCAGATCGGCCCCGGCCAGGTTGGCGCCGTCGAGAATGGCGCCCTCGAGCTTCGCCTGCCGGAGGTCGGCACTGCGCAGGTCGGCATTCCGCAACGACGCACCGCGCAGATCGACCGGCCAATCGCGGCCGGAGGGCCTGCCGTCCGGCGTCAGCAGCACCATGGGGCCGAGCTTCGCCGCGGCGAAATTCGCCAGGTCGAGCACGGCGCCGGCAAGGTTGGCGCCGGACAGGTCGGCGCCGGTGAAACGGGTTCGGCCAAGCCGGGCGCCATCGAATTGAGCGAGGCACAGCTTCGCGTCCGCTAGATCGGCCAGGGTCAGATCGGCCTGCGAGAAGCAGGCGCCCGACAGGTCGAGGCCCACGAGGTTGCTGCCGTGCAGCACCATCTTCGCCTGGTCGAGCCGCACGCCGTTCGCCCCGTTCGTCTGGATCCAATCGGCATGCTGCGACAGATGCTGACGGAAATCCGCCGTCAGCGGCTCGCCCAGGTTGCCGCCTTCGTTCGACACCTGGGCACCTTCGAGGCGGGCGAGCGACAGGTCGACATTGCGCATTTCCGTCTGACGGAGATCGGCCCCGCGAAAATCCGCCCCGTCGATCCGGCAATTGTTGAGCAGCGCGCCCTTGAGCCGGGCCCGCCCGAAATTGGCGCCGCTCAGGTCGGCACCGTTCAGGTTCGCGGCAAACAGAGTGGCGTTCTGGAAATCGGCACCGCGGAGGCTGGCACCAGCCAGGTTCGCGAACGATAGGTCAGCATCGCCGAACTTGGCGTTCTGCAGGTCGGCACCGCCGAGGTCGGCCGAATGGCTGCGCGAGACCTGGCGGGTGGCGACCCACACGACCAGCTGCCCGGCACGAAGATCCGCCCGTTCCAGGTTGGCGCCATGCATTCGCGCCTTGGCCAGGTTGACGCCGCGCAGATCCGCGCCGACCAACGACGCGTCGGCCAGGTCCGCCCCGGCGAGGTTGGCGCCGAACAGGTCGGCACCATCGAGGAAACTGCGCGACAGGCGCGCCCGGCTGAGATCGACGCCGGCCAGCATCGCCATGCTGAGGCGTTGACGCTCCAAATCGGTCCCGGTCAGCATGGCGCCCCGCATCGACAGGCGCTGGCCGTTCGGCCGCCCTTCGAGAAACTGTCGGTGTGCGGCAAGCGCTGGGACGAGGTCAGCCGGAACCATAGGTACCGCCGTTGTTAAGGTCCGAACCGGAGTGTAAGAGGCGAGGCGCCGTCTCGCCAGTGAACAATGTCACCTTCGAAACGATCGGCGGCCCGCACGTCAGGTATCGTAGCTGGCACCGGTCAGTTTGGCGCCACCCAGGATGGCGCTCATATAGTCGCTGCCGCGCAGGTCGGCGGTCGTCAGATCGGCCGAGGTGAAGTCGGTGCCTTCGAGCCGTGCCGAACGCAGATCCGCGCCGGTGAGATCGGCTTTCACCAGGCTCGCCCCGCGCAGATCGGTCGGCCAGTCCCGACCGCTGGGCCTGCCGTCCGCCCCCCGGATCGCCATGGGGCCGAGCCTGGCGTTCTGCAGCTTTGCGCCGGCGAGATCGGCACGCGCCAACGACGCGCCCGACAGGTCGGCGCCGGCCAATTGGCACCCCCGCAGGCTCGCCTTGTCGAGCTGGGCCAGGCACAGCTTGGCGCCGCGCAGATCCGCGCCGGACAGGTCGCAGTCGGTCAATTTGGCACCGCTCAAATCGGCCTTCGACAAGTTGAAGCCGGCGAGCGACGCCCCGCTGAGATCGAGCCGGCTGCCGCGCGCGCCGTTCGACACGATCCACTCGATATGCTGGCCAAGGCGCAACCGGAACGCCTCGTCCTCGATGGCCGGGCCGCTGTCGTGCAGCACCACGTTCTGGCAGGAGGCCTTGCTGAGATCGACATTGCGCAATTCGGCACGCCGCAGGTCGGCGCCGTCGAAACGTGCCTCTTCGACCCGGGCATTGTTCAACAGGGCGGCCCGCAACGAGGCGCCGGTGAAGTTGGCCCGCATCAGGTCGGCGCCGGTCAGGTTGGCCTTGTTCAGCTGCGCACCGGACAGATCGGCGTCCAGCATGCTGGCATAGCTGAAATCGGCCCCGCTGGCCTTGGCCCCGGCGAGCCTGGCACCGCGCAGGTTGGCGCCGGTGAGATCGGTCGGCGTCTCGCGCACGCGCCGCTCGCCGCTGATGAACACGACGCCCTGGCCCGGGCTGAGATCGGCCCGCTCCAGATCGGCGCCTTGCAGGTTGGCCTTGCGCAGGTTGACGCCGCGCAGGTCCGCGCCGACCAACGAAGCCTGGGACAGGTTGGCGCCCGAAAGGTTGGCGCCGAACAGGTCGGCATTGTCGAAGCTGCTGCGCGCCAGGATCGCGTGGCTGAGATCGACGCTGCTCAGCCGGGCGAATTGCAGGCGCTGCTTGGACAGGTCCGAACCGGCGAGGGCGGCACCCTTGAGATTGAGGATGCGGCCTTCGGGCTTGCCATCGAGATAGAGCCGGTGCTCCGAGATCGCCTGGAGAAGGTCAGCGGACTTCATCGTCCCTCCAAGGGAGCGCATCCCGCGAAGAAACCGAAAATCTCACAGCCTGACGGCGCCCTGGGAAATAGGACGAAATTTTCGATAAATTCCAACAAAATGAACTCCGACGCTTGCAGAGCAAACTCGAGCAGCAAAGTGCCTGGAAAATTTCCGGTATTTACGATCGACAATCAAATACTTTATCGATCCAACCTCGATCAAATACCGACCGCATTGAATCTTTTCAGTTTTGTGAAGACGAGCGGTTCACGATCGTGATCAAGGTCTGCAGACCGTGGGCGCAAGCGGTGCGGCGGCCGGCCTTCTCGACCTCGACCTCGAGTTCGCACACCGTCAGCGTGCGGCCGGACCGGATGACACGGCCGGTCGCGATCAGCAGATCGCCGTCGGCCGGGGCCAGCAGGTTGATCTTGAATTCGACCGTCAGCACGTCGCTGTCGGCGGGGAACAGGGTGAAGCCGGCATAGCCGCCGGCGGAATCGGCGATCGTGCTGGTGACGCCCGCATGGAAGAAGCCGTGCTGCTGGCTGAGTTCCGGGCGGTAGGGCAATTGGATCTCGCACAGGCCGGGCTCGATCCGGGTCAGTCGCGCGCCCAGCGACGTCATGATGCCCTGGCGGGCGAAGCTCGCGGCGACGCGCGCTGCGAAACCCGGATCGCTGGCCGTGAAATTCTTGCGTTCGGTCACGTGTCGCTCCCGGGCAATCCGATAGGGGCCAAATCCTCGGCCAGATCCAGCGCCTCGCCTTCGATCAGGCTTTCGGCACCGGCGTCGATCACCTGATAGGCGCCGAGGTTGCCCGGCACCGGCTTGCCGGGCCGGAGGCCCAGTTGCTGCATCTGCCGCGCGCGGGGCAGCAGGCGGCCGTTGAGGGTGCCGGTCAGCTTGGCGAACCCTTCCGCCGCCTGCTTGATGCCGCGCCCGACCGAGGCCGCGTGGCTGACCGCGACCGACAGGCTTTCCAGCAGTTTCTCCGCGGCACCCACGATGCGCGCCTGATTCTCAATCTGACGCATCAGGCTGATCTCGACGGCGGCGAAACCGATGATGCAGGCGAGCCCCGCCGGACCGGCCGGAATGATCTGCACGTCGGCGGCCTTGCGCGCGAAATCCGCGTCGGCCCGGCCCAGCTTCTCGATCGCCGCCTCGTTCGGCAGGTACATGACCGACAAGACCCGGCTGACGTCGCCGTCTCGTCCGGACTTGCGGAAGCCCGACTGCACGGCGCCGCGATAATCCTTGGTCGCCAAGTCCCTCAGGTGCTGGTTCATCGTCTTGGCGAGGCTCTGGTAGGCCAGTGCCTCGCCGGCCGTGCCCTCCGCCTCGGCTAGGTCGAGCAGATGCTTCGACGCCTTGGAATCGATCACCAGCACCGCATCGCCCGGCAGGAACACGATCGCGTCCGGCCGCAGCCTGCCCTCGGCCTCGGCGCCATAGATCGTCTGTTGCAGGACGAAGTCCCTGCCCTGCTCGAGACCGAAGGATTTCAGCGTATTGGCGAGCCCGATCTCGGCGAAATAGCCGGCGCCACCCGGGCTGGACAGCGCGCGCTGGATCGTGTCGATCATCTGCGCCTTCTCGGTCACCTGACCCTTCAGCTGCGAAACGCCGTCGGTCAGCACCTGGACCTCGAGTTTGAGCGCCGCCGTCGTCTCGGCCAGCAGCTTCTGGGCGGCGACCTTGGACTCCGCCGTCTCGCGCTTGTGATCCTCCAACAGTTTGCTCGAAATATGCTGGGCGGTCTGGAACACGCCGGCCTTGGTCGTCTCCAGGAACTCGACCTTGGTCTTTTCCCAGTCGGCCATCTGCAGCCGCACCGCCTCGGCCTGCTGCCGGGCCAGCGCGGCGTCGGTCGCGGCCCGGGCGCCCTCGGCCCGCGCCTGCGCTTCGGTCTGGCGGGACAGGTCGAGGACGGCCTGCATGTCGAGCCGGCGGCTTTCCGCGATCTCGGCCGTGGCCCGCGCCTCGCCGACCGCCGCTTCCAGTGCCGCGCGCGTCCGGCCGGCCCGCCACTGCGCCGCAAGGAAGCCCAGCGCCAATCCGGCGACCGCGGCGATCGCAACCGTCAGTCCATCCATCGTCCCGTCATCCCACCCGCCGTTCCGAGGCCGGACGATAGCAGCCGTGCAGGTCGGGGCGACAGCCGTAGCTTGACCAAAAGACCCGAAAGCCATACCTCTGCGGTCAGAAACCGAGCAATCCCGACGAGTCCGACACCTCATGGCCAAGCTGCCCATCGTCCTTGCCCCCGATCCCGTACTCAAGACCAGGGCGAAGCCGGTCGAGACCGTGGACGACTCGATCCGGCACCTGATGGACGACATGCTGGAGACGATGTACGCCGCCCCCGGTATCGGTCTCGCCGCCAACCAGGTCGGCGTGCTGAAGCGCGTGGTCGTGCTCGACGTCGCACGCGAGGGCGAGCCGCCGAAGCCGATGGGCATGGCCAATCCGGAAGTGGTCTGGGCCTCGCCGGAGCAGTCGGTCTACAACGAGGGCTGCCTGTCGCTGCCGGAGCATTACGCCGACATCACCCGGCCGGCCGAAGTGCGCGTGCGCTATCTCGACCGCGACGGCGCCAAGCAGGAGATCGAGGCCGACGGCCTGCTCGCGACCTGCATCCAGCACGAGATCGACCATCTCGACGGTATCCTGTTCGTCGACCATATCTCGGCGCTGAAGCGCAACATGATCTTGAAGAAGCTGGTCAAGCTGAAGAAGCAGCGGGCCGAAGACGGCGAATAGCATCGCCGCCATGGCCCAGCCGCGCCTGCGCCTCGCCTTCATGGGCACACCGGATTTCGCAGTCCCCGTGCTGGACGCGCTGGTCGCGGCCGGCCATGACATCCGGGCGGTCTATAGCCAGCCGCCGCGCCCGACCGGGCGCGGCCACAAGACCCAGCCCTCGCCGGTCCAGGCGCGTGCCGAAGCGCTGGGCCTGCCGGTCCGCCATCCGGTTTCGCTGAAGCCGGAGGAAGAGAAAGCCGCCTTCGCGGCGCTCGGCCTCGATGCCGCCGTCGTCGCGGCCTATGGCCTGATTCTGCCGCGCGCGATCCTGGAGGCGCCCCGGCTCGGCTGCCTCAACGTCCATGGCTCGATCCTGCCTCGCTGGCGGGGTGCCGCGCCGGTCCAGCGCGCGCTGATGGCCGGCGATGCGGAGACCGGCATCACCATCATGCAGATGGATGTCGGCCTCGACACTGGCGCCATGCTGCTGAAGGGCATCGTGCCGATCGGCCCGGATGCGACCGCGCAGAGCCTGCACGATACGCTGGCCGCGCTCGGCGCGGAGCTGATCCTGCCGGCGCTCGACGGCATCGCCGCCGGAACGCTGGTGCCCGAGCCCCAGCCGGAGGTCGGTGTGACCTATGCCGCGAAACTGTCCCGCGAGGAAAGCGCGCTCGACTTCCGCGAGGATGCAGGGGTGCTGGATCTCAAGGTCCGCGCGCTCAATCCCTGGCCCGGCGTGTGGTTCGAACACCAGGGCGAGCGGATCAAGCTGCTGGCGGCCCGGGTGGAAGACGGCCGGGGAGTTCCGGGGATGATCCTCGACGGCGACTTTGGCATCGCCTGCGGCACGGGCGTGCTGCGGCCGACCCTGCTGCAGCGACCAGGCAAGGCGCCGGTCGAGCGGCGCGCCTTCTTGAACGGCACCAAGATCGATCCAGGCGTCATCCTGCCGTGCCCCGCTACAAACTGACGATCGAGTACGACGGCACGGGCCTGGTCGGCTGGCAGCGCCAGCCGAACGGCCCCTCGGTGCAAGAGATCCTGGAGACGGCGGTCGAACGCCTCACCGGGCAGCGATGCTTCGTCCAGGGGGCGGGGCGGACCGATGCCGGCGTCCATGCGACCGGCCAGGTCGCCCATGTCGACCTCGACCGTCCCTATCGCGCCGGCGAGATCCAGGGCGCGCTCAACTATCATATGAAGCCGGCCGCCGTTTGCGTGCTGGCGGTCGAGCTGGCATCGGATCATTTCCACGCCCGCCTGTCGGCCATCCACCGCGCCTATGTCTATCGGATCCTCAATCGCCGGGCGCCGCCCGCGATCGAGCGCAATCACGTCTGGCACGTGCCGGTCGCCCTGGACCTCGATGCCATGATCGAGGGCGCCGCCCATCTGGTCGGCCACCACGACTTCACCAGTTTCCGAGCCACCATGTGCCAGGCGCGTTCGCCGGTGAAGACGCTCGATCGCCTGACGATCACCCGGGTCGGCGAGGAGATCCACGTCGTGCCGGAGGCACGGTCGTTCCTGCACCACCAGGTCCGCAACATCGTCGGCACCTTGAAGCTGGTGGGATCCGGCCAATGGCGGCCGGACGAGGTCAAGCGGGCGCTCGACGCGCGCGACCGGGCCGCGGCCGGCCCGACGGCGCCGCCGGACGGGCTCTACCTGACCGCCGTGCACTATCCCGACGAGGCCCTGCTAGAACAGGCCGGCGGTCAGTTCGTCGATGCCGAAGCCGATGACGATGTCGAGTAGCACGATCGCGAAGGCGGCCAGCGGCTTGACGCCGAGGGTCGCCCAGGAAATGAAGCCTTCGACCGCAAAGGAATAGAGCTGAACGGCCAACAGCAGGGCCAGGCCGACCGGACCGAGCACGCCGGTCTGATCCAACGTCACGCAGACCAGCAGCGCCACGACCTGCGGCAGGCCGAACCAGTTCTGCGCGGTGACGAACAGCGGCCATTGCGCGACATGGCCGAGCAGGCGCGCCAGCCCCAGCACGCCCAGCGGGAAAGCCGCCGTGTGCGCGACATAGGCGATTACCTGGACCAGCGCATAGAGCCAAAGGTCGTCCGGCCGATGGGGCGAGTGCCACAGGCCGAGCGCCAGCGCGACGGCATAGAATGGCAGGCCGTAGAACGCCGCCCAGAAGGACCGCAGCGCCGCCGCAGGCGACGGATCGAACGCCGAGGCGGCGGTGCGGTCGAATCGGCAGAACCGCAGCGCGCCGACAAGCGACCTGGCCGCCTCGGACGGGATCGGCCCACCTTCGGTTGGGCTCATGCCGCGAAAAATCTCTCGAGCACGCCCAGGTAGATGCGCGTCAGGGCCTCGATGTCCGCCGTGGGCACGGCTTCGTCGGCCTTGTGCATGGTCAGGCCGACCAGCCCGAACTCGGCGACGGCACAGAAGCGGTTGATGAATCGCGCGTCGGACGTGCCGCCGGTCGTGCTGAATTCGGGCCGGCGCCCGGTCTCCGCCTCGGCCGCGTCGGCGATCAGTTCGGCGATGGCGCCCGGCGGCGTCAGGAAAGATTCGCCGCTGACCCGGACGTCGAGTTCATATCGTCCGCCGACACCGTCCAGGGTCTGGCACAGCCAGTTCTCCAGCCCCGCCCCGCTCCAGATGTCGTTGAAACGGATGTTGAAGCTGGCGCGCGCCGTGGCCGGGATGACGTTGGTCGCGGGATTGCCGACGTCGATCGTCGAGATCTGCAGGGTCGAGGCCTGGAAATGCCCGGTGCCGCCGTCGAGCGGCTGGGCAGTGAGCGCGGTCAGCATCGCGACGAGGCGGTGGGCCGCATTGTCGGCCAGGTGGGGATAGGCGGTATGGCCGCCGACGCCATGAACCGTCAGATGGCCGGTCAGGCTGCCGCGCCGGCCGACCTTGATCATGTCGCCCAGCGCGCGGGCATTGGTCGGCTCGCCGACCACGCAGGCATCGAGCTTATGGCCTTGCGCCGCCAGCCAATCCAGCATCTTGACCGTGCCGTTGATCGCGGGCCCCTCTTCGTCGCCGGTGATCAGCAGGCTGATCGTTCCGCCGAAATCGGGGCCGCGCGCCGCCACGAACCGGGCGGCGGCGGCGGCGAAGCAGGCGATCGCCCCTTTCATGTCGGCGGCACCGCGCCCCAGCAGCCAGCCATCGCGCACGATGCCGCCGAACGGGTCGACGCTCCACGACGCGGCATCGCCGGCCGGCACCACGTCGGTGTGTCCGGCGAAGCAGAAATGCCGGCCGCCGGTGCCGATCCTGGCGAACAGGTTCGCGATGTCGGGCGTGCCTGCCTCGGTGAAAGGCAACCGGGTGCAGGTGAAGCCGACGGTTTCGAGTGCCCCGGCCAGCACGTCGAGCGCGCCCGCGTCGGCCGGCGTGACGCTCGGCCGACGGATCAGGTCGGCAGCGAGGCCGACCGGATCGAGCGCAGCATTCATGCGCGCAGCAGCTCGTTGATCGAAGTCTTCGAGCGGGTCTGGGCATCGACCCGCTTCACGATCACCGCGCAGCTGAGGTTCGGGCCCGGCGAGCCGTCCGGCAGGGCCTTGCCGGGAATCGAGCCGGGCACCACGACGGAATAAGCCGGGACGCGACCGATGAATATCTCGCCGGTCGTGCGGTCGATGATCTTGGTGGACGCGCTGATGAACACGCCCATGGACAGAACCGAGCCCTGTTCGACCCGCACGCCCTCGACCACCTCGCTGCGCGCGCCGATGAAGCAATCATCCTCGATGATGACCGGATCGGCCTGCAGCGGCTCCAGCACGCCGCCCAGGCCCACGCCACCCGACAGGTGCACGTTCTTGCCGACCTGGGCGCAGGAGCCGACGGTCGCCCAGGTGTCGACCATGGTGCCGCTGCCGACATAGGCGCCGACATTGACGAAGCTGGGCATCAGGATGACGTTCGGTGCGATATAGGCCGACTGGCGCACGACCGAGCCGGGCACGCAGCGGAAGCCCGCGGCCTGGAAACGCTGGGCGCTCCAGCCGGCGAATTTCGAAGGTACTTTGTCCCACCAGACGCCCTCGCCCAATGTCGGGTCGCTGGCACCGCCCGGCATGATCACGTTGGCCGACAGGCGGAACGACAGCAGCACCGCCTTTTTCAGCCACTGATTGACCTTCCAGCCGCCTTCGACCGGCTCGGCGACGCGCGCGGCGCCGCTGTCGAGCAGGTCGAGCGCCTTGCGGATCCCATCGGCGACGTCGCCCGTCGTGGCGGGCGAAATCGTGTCGCGGGCTTCCCAGGCGGCATCGATGGCGGCTTCGAGCGAAAGCGTGGTCATGGCGGGCAATCTTGGCTGTTTCGAAGGGAGGCGGAAACCATGGCGGCCGGTCGGCGACCCTGTCAACCCGGCGGCGACGCAGCCCCGCCCAGACCTTGCCCACGGCCGTGGGTTGCGAGCCATTGGGTCAGGTCGTCGGTCTGATAATGCACGTAGGGCTGCTCGGCGCCCTCCTTCTGCCAATCGAGCGGCGCGCGCACCCACAGCGTCAGCATGCCGAGTGCCGCCGCCGGCTCCAGGTTGCGCGCCATGTCTTCGACCATCGCTGATCGCTCCGGCACGACGCCGTGATGCTCGACCAGCTTGCGATAGCCCGTCAGGTCCGGCTTGGGCATGAATTCCGCTGCCGCGATGTCGAACAGCACCTCGAAATGCCGGGCGATGCCCAGCCGTTCGAGCACCCGCTCGGCATGGCGGACCGAGCCGTTGGTGAAGACGAGCTTGCGGCCGGACAGGCCGTCCAGCGCCCGGTCGAGCGCCGGCGCCGGCTCGATCATGGAAAGGTCGATATCGTGGACATGGGCCATGAAGCCGTGCGGGTCGATCGCATGCTCCGTCATCAACCCGCGCATCGTGGTGCCGTAGGTCGTGAACAGGCGCTTTTGCACCACGCGCGCGGCATCCGCGTCGAGGTCGAGCAGGCGCATGATGTATTCGCCCATGCGGGTCGAGATCTGCTGGAACAGGTTCGATCCAGCCGGATAGAGCGTGTTGTCGAGGTCGAACACCCAGGTCTCGATTTCATGGGGAGGTAACGGCATCGCGAGATCAATCCCTGTTGGAGAGCGCCGTCCGGAGCCGGGCCTCGGCGGCCGCGTCGGGCGGCAATCCGAAGCGTAGCCGGTCCGGCCGGTCGGCAAAACGGCGAACGAGAATCTGGGAGGCGCCCAGCCGGTCGGCGATCCGGCCGGCATCGGCTACACGCACCAGACGATAGAGATCCGTGCCGCCGAGCGGTTCGAGGCCTGCCGGCGACAGGATGCCGTCGAGTGCCAGCGCCGCCGCGGCGAGCCGGGTCCGCATCGCGGTCGCCCAGTCATGATCGGCGAGCGCCTTCCGCCCGATCGCGAGCGCCGGCCCGGCCACGGCCCAGGGACCGAAGGCGGCATCGAGGGCGGCGATCATTGCGGCTGGGCCGAAGGCGAAACCCAGGCGCAGGCCGGCCAGTCCGAAGAACTTGCCGAAGGAGCGCAGGACGACCAGCCCCGGTGCGCCGGCATGGGGCGTCACGCTTGCCTCCGGCGCCACCTCGGCGAAGGCCTCGTCGACCACCAGAAATCCGCCGCGCCCGGCCTGCCGACGTGCGAGCACCAGCAACCGATCCGGCGCCAGCAGGGTGCCGTCCGGGTTGTTCGGGTTGACCAGAACCAGGACCGACGCCGTCGAACGATCGAGATCGGCCGGTCCGATCGCCTGCACGCGATGGCCGGCCAGCGCCCAGCAGCGCGCATGCTCGGCGTAGGTCGGCCCGAGGACCGCGACGTCGGTCGGCGGGATCAGCCGGGGCAGCAACTGGATCAAGGCCTGGGAACCGGGTGCCGCCACCAGCGGGGCCGCGGCCGGCGCGCCGTAGAAGCCACGGGCGGCCGCCAGGAGGTCGCCGAGCATCCCCGCGTCCGGCAGCCGGGTCCAGGCGTCGGCCGGAATGGCGGGCACCGGATACGGCCAGGGATTGATGCCGGTCGACAGGTCGATCCAGTCGGAACGCCGCCCGCCGAACCGGGCGATGGCCCGGTCGAGCGCGCCACCGTGATCCACGACCGGTCGATGCGTCATTGGGCGAAATTCAGCGGACAAGATCCCTCGGCTCTCCGTGCGGCAGGAAGCGTTCTTCCCGGTTTTGCCGGGAATGTCGAGTGACGATGGGGAGGGGCGCAATGATCCGGGCGCTTAACAGGGGATTAACCGGGGGCACGCTAAGCAAGGGGCCGCGACCGTCCCGCAAACGATGAAAGAGAATGCAGCGTGCTGCGCGACGCCATCAGGCGACTGTTCGGACGAGCGGGTGGCGATCGTGCGACCTCGGTCCCGTTCGACAAGGCGAAGGCGCTCGTGCGCCATGGCGATCCGGCCGTGCGGCGTTCGGTCGCCGCCGATCCGCAGGCGGCGCCCGAACTGCTGTTCTTCCTGGCGCGCGACCAATCCCCGCAGGTCCGGGCCGCCGTCGCGATCCATCCAAAGACGCCGCGCCAGGCCGACCTGCTGCTGGCACTCGACGAGCAGCCGGAAATCCGCACCCTCGTCGCCGAAAAGATTGCCGGCCAGGCCCATCAGCTGAGCTCCCATGACGCGGCCCAGCTCTGGCAGCTGACGATTCGGGTGCTGGAAGCCCTGGCGCGGGACGACCTGCCCTGGGTCCGCCAGCTCGTGGCCGAAACCGCGCGCGGCATTCCCGAGGTGCCGTCCCACCTGATGACCGAGCTGGGCCGGGACCGCACCAGCGCGGTCGCCGTGCCCGCCCTGGGGTTCGTCGGCGACATTGCCGACGGCGACCTGGTCGGCATCGTCGAACATGCACCCGATGAAGACGTGATCGGCGCGGTCGCGCGACGCTCGGCGATCGGCCCTGCCGTGACCGACGCGGTCGTCGAGCATGGCAGCCCGCCGTCCGTCGCGATCCTGCTGGCCAATCACAAAGCGACCTTCGCGCCGGAAACGCTCGACCGGGTGGTCGAGCGTGCGGCGCCGGTCGAGATCTGGCACGAGCCGCTGGTCGGACGGCCGCAACTGACCGACGGGGCCGCCGTGCGCCTCGCGAGCTTCGTCGCCGACCGGCTGGTCCAGGCCTTGCGCAGCCGGCCGGACCTGGATCCGGAGACCAATGCCGCGATCGAGATCATCATCCACGAGCGCGAGGCCATGCCGGGCATCGGGCCGACCATGACGATCACGACCGAAGTCGACGAGAACCACGCGGTGACGCGGGCGCGCCGGATGTTCTCCAGCGGCCAGCTGAACGAGGAGGCCGTGCTGGAGGTGCTCGACACGGACCGCGATTTCCTGATCGCCGCCCTGTCGCTGCGTTCCAAGCTGCCGCCCGCCGTGGTCGCAAAGATCCTGTCGTCGCACAGCGCCAAGGGCTTGACCGCCCTGACCTGGAAGGCCGGCTTCACCATGCGCCTCGCCCTGCAGCTGCAGCTGCGCGTCGCCCATCTGCCGCCCAAGGCCCGCATGATCGCCGGCGGCGGCGGGACCTTTCCGCTGAGCGCCGCGGAGCTGGAATGGCAGATCGAGTTCTTCCGCACCCTGGTGCCGTCCGCCAACTGAGGACGCGCGATCGGCCCTAAGGCCGCGGGCGGAAACTGCCCTGTTGACGGCCGGCCCATCACTCTGTTTCCCTCGCAAATCATTTGCGCTCAACGCGATAGGCTCAGGGGTCCCTCCGCCATGCAGTTCCGCTCCGCGCTCGCTCTTTTCGGGCTTGCCTCCGTTCTCGCTCCGACCGCTCCCGCGTTCGCGGCCAAAGACACGCTCACCATCGGCATCGCGCAATTTCCGTCGAGCCTGCATCCGGACATCGATGCCGAGGTCGTGAAGAAATACGCCGACGGCTTCGTGATCCGGCAGATCACCGCGTTCGACAAGGACTGGAAAAACTCCTGCCTGCTGTGCACCGAGCTGCCGACGATCCAGAACGGCCTCGCCAAGATCGAGGATCTGCCGGATGGCAAGAAAGGCATAGCGGTCACCATCAAGCTGAAGCCCGACCTCAAATGGTCGGATGGCGTCCCGGTCACGACCAAGGACCTGGCCTTCACCTTCAAGGTCGGCAAGGATCCCAATTCCGGCTTCTCGAACGTCAACCGTTGGGACCGCGCGACCAAGATCGACGTGGTCGACGACCATACCGCCGTGATCCACATGACCGGCATCACCCCGTCGTTCAACCAGTGGGACGAGATCATTCCCGAGCATGTCGAGGGGCCGATCTACGACAAGGCGACCGGTGCCGGCGAATACCTGAAGCAGACGCTGTACAATCGCGCCCCGACCTCGGCCGGGCTTTATGACGGGCCGTACAAGATCACCGAATACCAGTCGGGCGCCCAGATCGTCATGGAGCCAAACCCCTACTGGTCCGGCACCAAGCCGGGCTTCAAGCGCATCATCCTGAAGCATATCGAGAACACCGCGGCGTTGCAGGCCAACCTGCTGTCGGGCGACGTCGACATGGTCGCGGGCGAGGGCATCGGCCTGACCATCGACCAGGTGCTGGAACTGCGCAAGCAGCACCCGGACGACTTCACCTATATCTTCAAGCCCAGCCTGACCTACGAGCACGTCGATCTGCAGAAGGACAACCCGATCTTCAAGGACGTGAAGGTCCGCCAAGCGCTGCTCTACGCGCTCGATCGCAAGACCCTGACCGAAAAGCTGTTCCAGGGCCTGCAGCCGGTCGCGGCCACCTGGGTCAATCCGCTGAACCCGAACTACACCAAGGACACGGCGCAATATCCGTACGACCTCGCCAAGGCCAAGAGCCTGCTGGCCGAGGCCGGTTGGAAGCCGGGCAGCGACGGCATCTGCCGCAACGCCGCCGGCGACCGCCTGTCGTTCGAGCTGTCGACCACGGCCGGCAACCGCCTGCGCGAGTTGCAGGAACAGGTGCTGCAGAGCCAATGGAAGGCCGCCTGCATCGACGCGACCATCAAGAACGAGCCGCCGCGCACCATCTTCGGCGAAACGCTGAAGAAGCGGATCTATCCGGGCATGGTCATGTACGGCTGGTCGAGTGCCGTCACCGAATCGCCGCTCCGCACGCTCGGCACCTCGCAGATCCCGACCGAGAAGAACAATTACGGCGGCGCCAACTACATCGCCTTCTCCAACCCGGACATGGATGCGGCGATCGCGCGCATGGACAGCGAGCTGGAGCCGGAGAAGCAGAAGGCCGACTGGGCGATCGCCCAGAAGATCTATGCCGATCAGGTGCCCGTCGTGCCGCTGTTCTTCCGGTCCGAGCCGCATATCGTGCCGAAATGGCTGAAGGGCTACGAGCCGACCGGCCACGGCGACTTCGCCTGCATGTGGTCGGAAAACTGGCATGCCGAATAGGGACGGAGAAGTTTCTGCACCCGCGACGGTCCGGCGACCGGTCCGCACGCGGGTGCAGGCGGCTCTCTTCCTGTTCGGAGTTTCGGTGGCGGCGTCCGGTCCAGCCCTCGCGGATCAGCGGACGCTGACCATCGGCATCGCGCAATTTCCCTCGAGCCTGCATCCGGACATCGACGCCGAGACGGTCAAGAGCTATGCCGACGGCTTCGCGATCCGGCAGATCACCGCGTTCGACAAGGACTGGAAGAATTCCTGCCTGCTGTGCGCCGAACTGCCGACGATCGAGAACGGGCTGGCCAGGCTCGAAGAGCTGCCCGGCGGCAAGAAGGGCATGGCCGTCACCATCAAGCTGAGGCCGGACCTAAAATGGTCGGACGGCGTGCCCGTGACCGCCCGTGACATCCGCTTCACCTGGCAGGTCGGGCGGGATCCGAAGTCCGGCTTCTCGAACGTCAACCCCTGGACCCGGGCGACCCGGGTCGATGTGATCGACGATCGGACCGCCGTGATCCACCTGGGCCGGATCACGCCGTCCTACAATCAATGGGACCAGATCCTGCCCGAGCATATCGAGGGGCCGGTCTACCAGGCGGCGACGGGCGCCGGCGACTATCTGAAGCAGACGCTGTACAACCGCGCACCGACCACCGCGGGGCTCTATGATGGGCCCTACAAGATCGCCGAGTACCAGTCGGGCGTGCAGATCGTGCTGGAGCCGAACCCCTATTGGCCGGGCCCCGCACCGGCCTTCAGGCGGATCATCCTGAAGCACATCGAAAACACGGCAGCGCTGCAGACGAGCGTGCTGTCGGGCGACGTCAATATGGTGGCGGGCGAGAACATCGGCCTCACCGTCGACCAGGTCCTGGAGCTGCGCAGGCGCCACCCGGACGACCTGACCTATGTATTCAAGCCGAGCTTGGCCTTCGAGCATCTGGACCTGCAGAAGAACAACCCGATCTTCACGGATGTGCGGGTGCGTCGGGCGTTGCTGTTCGCGCTCGATCGCCAGGCCCTGACCGACAAGCTGTTCCAGGGCCTGCAGCCGGTCGCGGCCACCTGGGTCAATCCGCTCAATCCCTATTTCACCAAGGACACGGCGCCATACCCGCACGATCTCGTCCGGGCCAGGCGGCTGCTGGCGGACGCCGGCTGGACGCCGGGACCCGATGGGATCTGCCGCAACGCCGCCGGCCAGCGCCTGTCGTTCGAGCTGATGACCACCGCCGGCAACCGCCTGCGCGAGTTGGAGGAACAGATCCTGCAGAGCCAGTGGAAGGCCGCAGGGGTCGAGGCGACCATCCGCAACGAGCCTCCGCGCATCATCTTCGGCGAGACGCTGAAGAAGCGGACCTATTCGGGCATGATCCTGTCCGGCTGGTCGAGTGCGGTGACCGAATCGCCATACCTGACCCTGTCGACGGCGCAGATCCCGACCGAACAGAACAACTATGGGGGCGCCAACTTCGCCGCCTTTTCGGATCCCGACATGGACGCCGCGATCGAGCGCATGGAGAGCGACCTCGATCCGGAAAGGCAGAAGGCCGACTGGGCGATCGCCCAGAAGATCTACGCCGAGCAGGTGCCGGTCATCCCGCTGTTCTTTCAATCGGAAGCGCATATAGTGCCGAAATGGCTGAAGGGCTACGAGCCGACCGGCCATCGCGACCTGTCCAGCCTGTGGGCCGAGAATTGGCACGCCGGTGGCTGACATGATCTCATCGTCCACCCCCCTGCTCCAGGTCTCGGACCTGACCGTGGCGTTCCGGATCGACGGCGCGCTGCGCAAGCCCGTCCAGGGCATGAGCTACAGCCTGGATGCCGGCCGCACCTTGGGCGTGGTCGGCGAGAGCGGCTGCGGCAAGAGCCTGACCGCCCTCGCCCTCATGGGCCTGATCCCCTCGCCCGGCCAGGTGACCGGCTCGGTCCGCTTCGCCGGCACCGAGCTGATCGGCCAGTCCGACGCCGCCTGGCGAAGCTTGCGCGGCAATCGGGCGGCGATGGTGTTCCAGGAGCCGATGACGGCGCTCAACCCGGTCATGCCGATCGGAACCCAGATCGCCGAGGTCATGGTGCTGCACCAGGGGCTGGCCTGGCCGGCCGCCCAGGATGCCGCGATCGGACTCCTCGAGGCGGTCGGCATCTCGTCGCCCCGGCAGCGGGCGGCCTCCTATCCCCATCAATTGTCCGGCGGCATGCGCCAGCGCGCGATGATCGCCATGGCGCTCGCCTGCCGGCCGGCGCTGCTGATCGCCGACGAGCCGACCACGGCGCTCGACGTCACCATCCAGGCCCAGATCATCGAGCTGATGCAGGAGCTGCAGAGCGAGATCGGCATGGCCATCCAGTTCATCAGCCACAATCTGGCGGTCGTGTCGGAACTGGCCGACGAGATCATCGTCATGTACGCCGGCCGCATCGTCGAGCGCGCGCCGGCCGCCGCCTTGTTCGACCGGCCGGCCCATCCCTATACCCAGGGCCTGATCGCGACCCTGCCCGACCCGGACCGGCGCCAGGCGCGCCTGCCGGTCATCCAGGGCGGTGTGCCGCGCATCGATGCCGAGGCGCGCGGCTGCCGCTTCGCCGACCGCTGCCCTCGCGCCGACGACGGCTGCCGCGCGGCCGAACCACCGCTCGACCTGGTCGGCACCGACCATTGGGCTGCTTGCTTCAAGGTCGGATCATGACGCCCATCATCGAGATCGACCAGGTGAGCGTGCATTTCCCGCAAGGCGGCGGCGGGCTGTTCCGCGGCCCGGCGGCCGTGCTGCGCGCGGTCGAGCAGGTCAGCCTGGCGATCCGGCCGGGCGAGACCCTGGCGCTGGTCGGCGAGAGCGGCAGCGGCAAGTCGACCCTGGGCCAGGTCGTGGCCGGCCTGCGCCAGCCGACGTCCGGCGCCCTGCGGTTCCATGGCAAGCCGATGGGCAAGGCCGAATGGCGCGCGGCGCGCAAGGCGATCCAGATCGTGTTCCAGGACCCGTTCTCCGCCCTCGACCCACGCATGCCGGTCTCCGACCTCATTACCGAGCCGCTGCGGATCCAGAACATCGGCACGGTCGCCGAGCGGCGCCGGCGGGCCGCCGAGCTGGTCGGCCAGGTCGGCCTGCCGCTCGATGCGCTCAACCGCTACCCCCATGAATTTTCCGGCGGCCAGCGCCAGCGCATCGCGATCGCCCGGGCGCTCGCGCCCGATCCCTCGCTGATCGTGGCCGACGAGCCGCTGTCGGCGCTCGACGTCTCGATCCAGAGCCAGATCCTGAATCTGATGAAGGGCATCCAGGAGGAGCGCAGCCTCAGCTATCTGTTCATCAGCCACGACCTGGCGGTAGTGAACCATCTGGCCGACCGGGTCGCCGTGCTCTACCTGGGCCGCCTGGTCGAACTGGCGGAGCGCGCGAGCCTGTTCGCGCAGCCCTCCCACCCCTATACCTCGGCCCTGCTCGATGCGGTGCCGCGCATCGGGCGCGGCCGGCGCCGGCGCGGCCGCAGCCTGACCGGCGAAATGCCGAGCCCCCTCGACCCGCCGCCTGGTTGCGTGTTCCATACGCGCTGCCCCAAGGTACAGGCGATCTGCAAGATCACGCCGCCGCTGCTGGAGCCCGCTCCGGGCCGGCCCCAGCATCTGGCCGCGTGCCACTTCAAGGAGTAAGCCCTCGTGACCGGGTTCATCCTGCTGCGCACTCTGCAGGCGCTGATCGTGCTCTGGGTCATGTCCTTCGTGATCTATGGATTGATCGGCCTGATGCCGGGCGATCCGCTCGACGTCATGATCGCGTCGAACCCCGGCGCCACGCCCGAGGTCGTCGCCCATCTACGCGCGATCTACGGCCTGGATCAGCCGCTGCCGCTCCGCTATTGGCATTGGCTGACGGATGCGGTCGTCGGCGATTTCGGCTTTTCGCGCACTCATTCCGAACCGGTGCTGACCGTATTGGGGCCGGCTCTGCTGCAGACCTGCAAGCTGATGCTGATCAGCTTCACGATCAGCGTCGTCATGGCCTTCGTGCTGGGTGTGGCCGCGGCACGCCGGCCGGGCGGCTGGGCCGACGGCGCCATCAGCCTGTTCGCCTTCGCCGGCATTTCCGTGCCCGTCTTCTGGCTGGCGCTGATCCTGATCATCGTGTTCGCAGTGCAGCTGCATTGGCTGCCGGCGAGTGGCATGGGCACGGTCGGCGACGGCGGCTTCCTCGATCAGGTCCGCCACCTCACCCTGCCGGTCACCACTCTGGTGCTGGCCAATGCCGGGCAATTCACCCGCTATGTCCGGGCCGCCATGATCGAGACCATGCGCATGGATTTCATCCGGACGGCGCGCGCCAAGGGCCTGGACGAAAGCCGGCTGGTCGTGCGCCACGCGCTGCGCAACGCGCTGATCCCGGTCGTGACGGTGATGGCGCTCAGCTTCGGCACCCTGTTCTCAGGCGCGCTCGTGACCGAGACCATGTTCGCCCAATGGGGCATGGGCAAAGTGATCTACGATTCGATCCTGGCGAACGATTATAACCTCGCCCTGGTCGGCCTGCTGTTCGCGACCCTGATCACGCTCTTGAGCAACCTCTTGGCCGATCTGGCCTACGGCTGGCTCGACCCGCGGATCTCGCTCAAATGACCACGCTCGACCTCGCCGCCCCGTCCGTCCAGGCCGCCCAGTCGGTCTGGAAGCTGCGCTGGAAACGGTTTCGCGGCCATCGCGCCGGCATGATCAGCCTGGCCGTGCTCGTCCTGCTGGTCCTGTTCACACTGTCGGCCGGCCCCCTCGCCGCCTGGTTCGGCGTCGATCCGGATGCGACCGACCTGCTGTCGCGCTACGACCCGCCGTCGGCCGCCCATTGGCTGGGCACGGACGAGGGTGGCCGCGACGAGTTGCTGCGCCTGATGTACGGCGGACAGATCTCGTTGCTGGTCGGTCTGCTGTCGACGCTGGTCGGCGGCATGGTCGGGCTGTTCATCGGTCTGTGGGCCGGCTATTTCGGCGGCCGGATCGACGCGCTGCTGATGCGTTTCACCGACGGCATGATCGCGCTGCCCCTGCTGCCGCTGCTGATCGTGTTCGGCGCGATCGACCTGACCAAGCTGGGCTTTTCGAGCGAGTTCGCCCATTCCGGCGCCGCCGGGTTCTGGCGCGTCGTCGTCATCATCGCGGTCGTCGACTGGACCCAGATGGCCCGGCTGGTGCGCGCCGCGACCCTCAGCCTCAAGGAACGCGACTATGTGCTGGCCGCCCAGGCGAGCGGCGCCGGCCCGTTCTATGTCATGGCGACCCACATCCTGCCGAACGTCGCGACGCCGATCATCGTCGCCGGCACCTTGACCGTGGGGCGGGTCATCCTGCTCGAATCCGTGCTGAGCTTCCTGGGCTTCGGCATCGTGCCGCCCACGCCGTCCTGGGGCAACATGCTGAACAATGCCCAGGAACTGGTCACGACCGCGCCGACGCTCGCGGTCTATCCCGGGCTGCTGATCTTCATCACCGTGATCGCGGTCAATTTCATCGGCGACGGCCTGCAGCACGCGTTCGACCCGCGATCGAGCCGATAGCGCCCTCACCGTCCGACGAAACCGGCTATGTTGATGACAGAGATGCTTCGCGTGCCCGGGATTGGATGAATGTCGAACCTTGAAACGCTGCAGGCGGTAATCCAGAGCCCAGCCCTCAAAATCGTCTTCGCCCACTGGCTCGACGCCCGGAAGGAACGTTTGATGCCGGCCTGGAAGGATATCGACGCGGCGGCCATCGGGAAATATCTGCCGATGGTCTGGGCCTGGCGGTTCGATACCACGCAGGACACGTTCATCGGCCGCCTGGCCGGCGAGGACATCACGGCGGTCCTGGGCTATGAAATCCGCGGCCGGCCGATGAAGCAGTGCTTCCCGCCCATGGCCTTTCCCACCGTCGAGGCCCGTCACCGGAAGGTCATCGGCGGGCCATGTATCATGCGCACGACCGGTCAGGTCTATGTGCAGACCGGACGCCATGGCGGGGGCGAACGCATCGTCCTGCCGCTGTCCGAGGACGGCGTCACCGGCGACGGCGTGCTGGGCGTGACCGAGTATCATCTGAACATCGCCGAGGCGCGCAGCATGGGGGCCGCCATCGACCATGCCCACGAAGAGGTCGTTTTCTATCCCCTGGTGTGATACCTCCGCGCAGCATCCGAGGCAGGTCTCGAGATCGATACGAAGCGATGAGCATGTCCCTTTCGACCGATCGCGGTCGCGGTCGCACAGCCAGAAAACGGGTATGACGGATCTGAAGTCTCTGACCGATGCCATCCAGAGCCCTGCGCTCAAAGCCGTCTTCCGCCATTGGCTCGACGTCCGCGGCGCCCGCACCATGCCTGCGTGGAAGGACATCGACGCGACGGTGATCGGCAAATACCTGCCGCTGGTCTGGGCCTGGCGATTCGATCGCGCACAAGGCACCTTCATCGGACGGTTGGCTGGTGAAGAAATTCTAGCGGTCCTGGGCAAGGAAATTCGCGGTCGGCCGCTCGAGCAATGTTTCCCGGCCAACGCGGCGAGCGTCGTGCTGGCGCGCTACAAGGCCGTCATCGACGGCCCGCAGATCATGCGCACCACGGGCCACGTGCATATGAAGACCGGCCGCCACGGCATCGGCGAACGCATCGTGCTGCCGCTGTCGGAGGACGGTATCACCGGCGACGGCGTGCTGGGGGCGACGGAGTATCGCCTTCACATGGGCGACGCGCGCACCCTGGGCGCCGCGATCGACCACCACCACGAAGACATCACCAACTACCCGTTGAGCTGACGGCTTCAGTCGGCCGCGGCGGATTGCGCCGCGCCGAGGGCCCGATGCGCCTCGGCGACGATCTCGAACGAGCGCAGACGCGCCGGATGATCGTGGATGGCACCGGTCACCATCAACTCGTCGGCGCCGGTTTGCCGGATGAAGGCTTCGAGCCCGCGGCGGATCGTGTCCGGCGAGCCCACGACGCGGCACGCGAGCGAATGCTCCACCATGGCCAGTTCCGCCGGCGACAGCACTTGGGTGAGGTCGTCGACCGGGCGCGGCAGCGGACCCGGGCGCCCGCGGCGCAGGTTCACGAAGGCCTGCTGTTGCGAGGTGAACAACCGCCGTGCCTCCTCGTCGGTTTCGGCCGCGAAAGCACCAATGCCCAGCATCAGATGGGGCTTGTCCAGGGAAGCCGACGGGCGAAAGCGCTGGCGATAGATATCGATCGCCTCGCCCATCTGGTCCGGTGCGAAATGCGAGGCGAAGGCGTAGGGCAATCCGAAGGCGGCGGCGAGTTGGGCGCCATAGGTGCTGGATCCCAGGATCCACACCGGCACGCCGGTGCCGACGCCGGGCACCGCGAAGATGCGCTGGTTGGGGCTGGCTGGCGCGAAATAGCCGATCAGCTCCATCACGTCTTGCGGAAAGGCGTCGATCTCGCCTTCGAGATTGCGCCGCAGCGCCCGCGCGGTCAGCTGGTCGGATCCGGGCGCACGGCCGACACCCAGGTCGATGCGGCCCGGATAGAGCGAGGCCAGTGTGCCGAACTGCTCCGCGATCACCAGGGGCGAGTGGTTGGGCAGCATCACGCCGCCGGCCCCGACCCGGATCGTCTTGGTGCCGCCGGCGATATGGCCGATCACGACCGAGGTCGCCGCACTGGCGATGCCCGGCATGTTGTGGTGCTCGGCCACCCAATAGCGCTGGAAGCCCAGGCGTTCGGCGTGGCGGGCGAGATCCAGCGAGTTCAGGAGCGCATGGCGCGCATCGTGGCCTTCGGGGATCGGCGAGAGGTCGAGGATCGAGAGCGCGGTCATGTCAGGCCATATAGGCAGCGACCTTAACCATTCAATGGAGCGGCCACACCGCCAGGATCAGCGGCGTGCCGACCAGCAGCACAAGGATCGAGAGCGGCAGTCCCAGCCGCCAGTAATCGCTGAAGCGATAGCCGCCCGGTCCCATCACGAGCGTGTTGTTCTGATGCCCGATCGGCGTCAGGAAATCGCAGGAGCAACCGAGTGCCACCGCCATCAGGAACGCATCGGGACTGTAGCCGAGATTGTGGGCGACCGACGCCGCGACCGGCCCCAGCACCAGGACCGCGGCGGCATGATGCAGCAGCGGCGTCACCAGCATGGCGGTGCCCAGCACCAGGCCGAGGGTCGCCCAGGCAGGAATGAATTGCGCGGCCGCGCTCAACGCATGGCTCAGGTGCTCGGTCCCGCCGGTTTCCTTCAAGGCCTCGCCGACCGGGATCAGGCAGCCCAGCATGACGATCACCGGCCATTCGATCGCACCATAGGCATCCTTGAGCGTGATCTGGCGGCTGAGTACCACCAGCACGGCCGACCCGAAGAACGCGGTCACCACCGGGATGACGTTGAACGCGACCAGGATCATGGCAACGACCAGGATCGCCAGCGACCAGTAGCCGGTGCGCTTCTGGCCCAGCGTCAGGCGCCGATCGGCGAGCGGCAGGCAGCCGAGCTCGGCCAGGATCGCCGGCAGGTCCTGTTCCCAACCCTGCAGCGCCACCACGTCGCCGGCCCGGAAGCGCAGCCGATGGAGCCGCGCCCCCAGCCTCTCGCCGGCGCGGCTGACCGCGAGCAGGTTGACGTCGAAGCGCTGGCGCAGGTGCAGCCCGGTCGCGGTGCGGTCGATCAGCAGCGAGCCGTCGGTCACCACGGCCTCGACCACGATCACGTCGTCCTTCTGCCGCTCGGATTCGGCCAGGCGCTCCGCACCGGCGACCTCGAGCTTGGCCTCGTCGGCCAGCTTCTTCAGCAGGGTCGGATCGGCCTGGACCGCGACCAGGTCGCCGGCAATGAATTCCCAGTGCGCCGGCGGCATGGCGCGTTGGCGCCCGCCCCGAACCACGGCCGCCACGGTCAAATCGCCCTCGCCCATCGCTTCGAGCGCCGAGACGGTCTTGCCGACCATCGGCGATCCTTCGGCGACGAGCAATTCGCTGGTGTAGCGATCGACGTCGAATGCGTCCTCGGCCGGTCGTTGGCCGGTACGCTGCGGGATGAGGCGCCAGCCGAACGCGAGGAAGCCCAACGCCAGCACCGATAGCGGCAGACCGACCGGCACGAAATCGAACAGCTGGAACGGCTTGCCCTCGATCTGCTGGCGCACGGTCGAGATCAGCAGGTTGGGCGAGGTGCCGATCAGGGTGATGGTGCCGCCGATGAGCGAGCCGAACGCCAGCGGCATCAGGTAGATCGACGCCGACCGCTTGCTGCGGCCGGCGGTCTGAATCGCGATCGGGATGAAGATGCCGAGCGTGCCGACGTTCTTCATGAAGGCCGACAGGAAGGTGACGCAGCCGCTGAGCAGGCCGATCTGGGCCGATGGCGAAGTGATCCGCTGCATCATCCGGCGCAGCACCGCGTCGATCACGCCGGACCGCGCGATGGCGCGGCTGACGACCAGGACCGACGCGATGATGATGATGACCTGGTTGGAAAAGCCCTCGAACGCCTTCGCCGCCGGCACGATGCCGGTCAGCATGGCGGCGAGCAGGGCCATGGCGGCGACGAGGTCGTAGCGCAGCCGGTCCCAGACGAACAGGGCCAGCATCGCGCCGACGATCACGAAAGCCTCGATCTGATTGAGCGGCAAGGGCTTGCTCCTGGGCGAACGATAGAGGCTCGGACGAGCATAACGCACGCGAACGGGTTTAAGCTCCTTGGCCCCTCACCGTCATCCTTGCAAGGATGACGGCCTCGCGCAGGTCCATATCATGCAGCCTTGGCGGCCACGGCAGCGCGGTGGGCAAACTTGAAGCCCACCGCCAGCAGGACCGCCACCAGACTGAGTGCGGCCGCGATCGACAGCCACCATCCGGCCGACGCGCGATTGTCGGTCTCGTGGATCAGCCAGGTGGCGATGCCCGGCGTCAGGCCGCCGAACACGGTCGCAAGGCTATATGCAAGCGAGAAGCCCGCCGTGCGGACCTCGGCCGGCATGATTTCGGTCAGATAGACCACCATCGCGCCGTTGTAGGCGCCGTAGAGGAACGACAGCCACAGTTCGACGATCATCAGGTTGACGAACGATGGCGAAGAAATCAGCCAGGTGAGCGCCGGGTAGGCCGAGGCCAAGGTCAGTACGGTGCAGAAGATCAAGACCGGCGTGCGGCCGATCCGGTCGGTCAAAGCGCCGATCACCGGCAGCCAGAACAGGTTCGATACGGCGACGCACAGCGTCACGGTCAACGCGTCGAGCGCGGTCAGCTTCAGCACTTCCTTGCCGAAGGTCGGCGTGTAGGCGGTGATGAAATAGAACAGCACGGTCGTCGTCAGCACCATCAGCATGCCGCACAGCACGAGGCCGAAATTGGCGAAGGTCGTCCGATAGATCTCGGCCAGGGTCGGCCGCCGCTTGCGGGTCAGGAACTCCTCGGTCTCCTTCAGCGACGCGCGCAGCACGAAGATGAAGGGGATGATCAGGCAGCCGACGAACAGCGGAATGCGCCAGCCCCAGGACTTCATCATGTCGGCCGGCAGGTAGTAGTTCAGCAGGATGCCGAGCAGTGCGGCAAGGATGACCGCGACCTGCTGGCTGCCCGACTGCCAGGCGACGTAGAAGCCCTTGTTGCCGGGGGTGGCGATCTCGGACAGGTAGACCGACACGCCGCCCAGCTCCACGCCGGCCGAGAAGCCCTGCAGCAGGCGCCCCAGGACGATGATGACGGGTGCTGCGATGCCGATGGTCTCGTAGCCCGGCGTCACCGCGAGCGAGAGCGTGCCCAGCGACATCATGCTGAGGGTCAGGATCAGGCCTTTGCGACGGCCGACGTGATCGATGTAGGAGCCGAGGATGATCGCGCCCAGCGGGCGCATCATGAAGCCGACCGCAAAGGTCGAGAACGCGGCCATCAGCTTGATGAAGTCGCTGCCGCCCGGGAAGAACGTATCGCCGATCTGCTTCGCCACGTATGCAAAGATGAAGAAGTCATACATTTCCAGGAAGTTGCCGCTGGAAACGCGGATGACCGACATGATCTTGTCTTTCCGGTCGACGGGTGCGGACATCGGGTCTCTCTTCGTTGAACGTACGGGAACCGCGCCGGGACGCGGCGTCGGGATTTCAGATATGGGCTCGGCAGACCGGGCTAGCCGCCCCGATCGGTGGCGATTGGCGGCGCGGAACGCGTTGGCCAGGCAATTTTGGATGACATGAGACCTCCCCCGAGCGAAATGGACGGCTTCGGCCATCGTTTTTCGTCACCGTAGCGTCTCGAACCCCAGAATCAAAACGTGCCGTGCGCCCGACCGGGCAAAAACTATCGGATCGGCCGGGCGCGCCAGAGATCGCGCGCCATTTCGTCGGCATCGACGGGTTCGGCGCGCCCGGCGGCGACCAGAGCCAGCGCCATGGTGCCGACGATGGTTTCGGTGGCGCCGAGCGGTGCCGCCTCGCCGCGCCAGACCGCCCGGAACCCGTCGAGGCCGAGCGGCTTCGGCGCGCCGTCCGGCCGCTCGATCAGCGCCGGCAGCACGATTTCGAGCGGGTCGGCGTCGCGCCGGTGCAGGCGCGCCACCATCGGTTTCGCCGGGTTGCGCTCCGCCTCGCCACCGCCGCCCTTCATCACCAGCAGCCGGGGCCGGCCCAGCCGCACGGCCGCCGCGATGTGGCGGTCGATATAGGGCGGGTGGAACACGCCGTCGATGCCGGCCAGGGCATCGAACGGATCGAGCAGCCGCACCAGCGTATTGACCGGCGAGCGCAGCCCGAACAGGCGCCGCAGGCCCAGCAACCGGTCCAGTCCCGGCGACAGCGCCGCCAGCGGCAGATAGGCGAAGCCCGAGGCATCCAGTTGGGCGTTGGCGTCGGCCCGGCTCGCCGCGGCGGGATGGTCGAGGGCGGCCAGCCCGTCGGCGACCGAGAAACCGGTCGAGAACTCGTTCGAGCCATGCATCGCGATGCGCAGGCCGCCGGCGGCAAGCGCCACGGCCGCGAGCAGGAACCACGGCGCCTCGCGCGTCCGTCCGGCGCCGTAGGACGGCCAGTCGAGATCCACGGGGCGACCCGGCGGCGGGGCGGCGGCGATCGCGAGCCGCGCCGCATCGACCAGGCCGGCCAATTCGTCGCCATCCTCGCCGCGATAGCGCAGCAGCATCAGGAAGGCGCCGGCCTGGTGCGGGTCGACCGCGCCGTCTTCGAGCATCAGGCCAAGGGCGTCCGCCGCCTCGGCACGGGTCAGCGGCCGCGACCGGCCTGGCCCGCGCCCGAGCGCCTGAACGTAGGAGACGAAACGCGCGACGGTCTCGGACGACATCGAGGGTCCTGTTCTGGTGAAAGCCGCCGCCAGAGTGGAGCGGCCGGCGCGGATCGGCAAGCGTCCGCCCCTTGACAGGAAAATATGGACGAACATATTAAACCGATGTCCAAGATTTCGAACCGCGACAAGATTCTGACCGAAGGCCTGAAGGTCGTGCATGAGCGCGGCTTTTCGAACGCCAGCGTGCGCGACATCGTGCAGGCGGCCGGCGTACCGCAGGGCTCGTTCACCAATCACTTCGTCTCGAAGGAAGCCTTCGGCCTCGAGATCCTCGACATCTATTTCGCCAACGGTTTCGCGCTGATCCGCGAGACGCTGCTGAACGACGACCTGCCGCCGTTGCGGCGGATGCAGGACTATGTCGAGGCGAACAAGGATCGCCTGAACGAGAGCGGCATGCGCAACGGCTGTCTGTTCGGCAATTTCACGGCCGAGGCGAGCGACCACAGCGAAGCCATCCGGACCCGGCTGGTCGAGATCTTCGGCGAGGTCCAGGACGCTGTGGCCTATTGCCTGAAGGCAGCCCGCGCCGCCGGCGAAGTATCGCCCACCCTCGATTGCGACGAGGTCGCGGGATTCTTCGTTTCGTCGCTGCAAGGTGCCAATCTGCTGGCCAAGGCGTTGCGCAGCCCCGCGCCGATCGAACGGTTCAAGCATGTTCTGTTCTCGACGGTGCTGCGCGGCTGACCGCCGCAAACGGGTGGCTACTGCGAGAACACGGCAGTCCAAAGCTGCTCTTGTAAAATAAATATGGACGTACATATTAGATCCAACGATGCAGACAGCACCGTCCCTCTTCAAGGAAATCGCCATGACCTCTCCCGTCGTTCTCATCACCGGTGCCCTGACCGGTATCGGCCGCGCTACCGCCCTCGCCTTCGCCCGTGATGGCGCCCGCCTCGTCGTCTCCGGCCGTCGCGAGGAAGCCGGCCAAGCCCTGGTCGAGGAACTGCGCGGCCTCGGCAGCGAGGCGGAATTCGTCCGTGCCGACGTGCGCCGCGAGGACGAGGTTCGCGCCCTGGTCGACCAGACCGTCGCCCGATTCGGACGCCTCGATGTCGCGGTCAACAATGCCGGCACCGAAGGTGAGCCCGGTCCGGTCACCGAACAGACCGCCGAAACCTATGCCGCGACCTTCGACACCAACGTGCTGGGCACCCTGCTCAGCCTGAAGCACGAGTTGCGCGTGATGCTGGCTCAGGGTTCGGGCAGCATCGTCAATCTCTCGTCGGTCCTGGGCAAGATCGCGTTCGCCGGCGCCTCGGTCTATACCGCCAGCAAGCACGCGGTCGAAGGCCTGACCAAGGCGGCGGCGCTGGAAGGGGCCGCGGCGGGCGTGCGGGTCAATGCTGTGGCACCCGGCCCGATCGAGACCGGCATGCTGAACCGATTCACCGGCGGCAGCGCCGATGCGAAGGCGGGCCTGGTCTCGACCATTCCGGCCCAGCGCGCCGGCACGCCCGACGAGATCGCGCAGACCATCCTGTTCCTGGCGTCGGACAAGGCTTCATACCTGACCGGCCAATCCATCGCCATCGACGGCGGCCGCTTGGCCGGCTGACACGGGCATTCCGATCGAACCTCAGTTGCGGAGCAGCAGGATGAGCACGCCATCATCGACACCCAGGACAGTCAAGATCCCCGGTCCGGATCATCCGATCACGATTGCCCGCAACCCCGCCCGGGTCGTCGTGACCCTGGCGGGCCGCGTCATCGCCGACACGACCGAGGCCTTGATCCTCAAAGAGGCGGCCTACCCGGCCGTCCAGTACATCCCGCTGAAGGACGTCGACCGCTCGCTCGTCGAGCGGACCGATCATGCCAGCTATTGCCCGTACAAGGGCGAGGCGGCCTACTACAGCATCCCGGTTGGCGGGGAGCGGTCGGTGAATGCGATCTGGACCTACGAGGCGCCGTACGACGCCGTGGCCCAGATCAGGGATCACGTCGCGTTCTATCCGGATCGCGTCGACGGCATCGGGGAGCGTCGCTGACCCGTTTCACCGGCAGCGCCAAGGGCAAGGCCGGCCCGTCGCGGGCGTGCCGGATTGACGGGTGGGAGCTGTTTCGGCGCTTGACTATGCAGAACATATAAAGAACATTGCCCTGATCGCCATTCCAAGGGAACGCTTCCCGCCGCCGGTGGTTCTAAAATCCGACGGGCACCCTATCTCTGGAGGGGGCAGACCATCCGATCGCCCTGGATTCAGGTCGACCATCACGTGCCGGGCAGGCCGACGAAAAGAAACCGAGGGGGAAAACGGCATGTCCGCAGCCCATGCAGCCATAGCGCCTTCCATCGTTCCGACGCCGGAGCCTTCGCTCGCCGACCGCTATCGGTCGGTCCGCGCCGCGACCGAAGCGCTCGCCGCCCCCCTCTCTGCGGAAGACCAGACCGTCCAGTCCATGCCGGATGCGAGCCCGGCCAAGTGGCATCGCGCGCACATCACCTGGTTCTTCGAAACCTTCGTGCTGCGCGTCCATGATCGGGGCTACCGTCCCTTCGACGAACGGTTTTTCTATCTGTTCAATTCCTATTACGAGGCGATCGGCCCACGGCACGAGCGCCCGTCGCGCGGGTTGATCACCCGGCCCGGCATCGACGAGGTCGCGGCCTATCGCGCCCATGTCGATGCGGCCATGCTGGCGCTGCTCGCGGATCCAAACCCCGAGGTCGCGGCCCTGGTCGAGCTGGGCCTGCACCACGAGCAGCAGCACCAGGAACTGCTGCTGACCGACATCAAACATGCGTTCGGTGCCAACCCGTTCGCCCCGATCTATGAGATCGCCCCGCCACGCGGCGTCGATGCCGCCCCGGCCCTGGAATGGCTCGACCTGGTCGGCGGCATCCATCCGGTCGGCCATCGCGGCGACGGCTTCGCCTTCGACAATGAGGGTCCGATGCACGAAGCGCTGCTGGCCGATTGCCGGATCGCGTCGCGGCCGGTCAGCGTCGGCGAGTATCTCGAGTTCATGGCGGACGGCGGCTATGGCGCGGCCGGCCTCTGGCTGTCCGAAGGCTGGGCGCTGGCCCAGGCCCAGGAATGGCAGGCGCCCGGTTATTGGGAGCGCCACGACGATGCCTGGCACGTCCGCACGCTCCACGGCCTGCAGGCACCCGACGCGGCCGAGCCGGTCTGTCACGTCAGCTTTTTCGAGGCGGCGGCCTTTGCGGTCTGGGCCGGCAAGCGCCTGCCAACCGAGTTCGAGTGGGAGGTCGCCGCCCGCCGCCATGGGGGTGCCGCGGACTGGGTCGATCGGGTGCGTCCGCATCCCCGGCCACTGGTCGCGGGCTTCCACCAGGACGTCTGGGAATGGACCGGCAGCGCCTACCTGCCCTATCCCGGTTTCCGGCCATCGGCCGGCGCCATTGGCGAATACAACGGCAAGTTCATGATCAACCAGATGGTGCTGCGCGGCCGGTCCTGCGCGACCGCGCCCGGCCATGAGCGGCCGACCTATCGCAATTTCTTCCCGCCGTCCGCCCGCTGGCAATTCAGCGGTTTCCGGCTTGCCGAGGATCTCTGACATGTCGAACGCCTTGGAGCGGCTCCAGGACCTGGAGCCATCGACCCAGGAATTCCGCGATGCCGTGCTGGCCGGCCTCGGCCAGCGGCAGCGGACGCTGCCCTGCAAATTCTTTTACGACGCCGAGGGCTCGCGCCTGTTCGACCAGATCTGCGAGCTGCCGGAATATTATCCGACCCGGACCGAACTGGCCCTGCTGGCCGACCGGGCCGGCGAGATCGCCGACCTGATCGGCCCGCGCGCCCGGCTGGTCGAATTCGGCTCCGGGGCCGGCATCAAGATCCGCCTGCTGCTGAAGGCGCTCGACCGGCCCGCCGCCTATGTGCCGGTCGACATCTCACGCGAGCATCTGATGATGGCGGCGGCCGATCTGGCCCGTGATTTCCCCAAGCTGCAGATCGCGCCGATCTGCGCCGACTATACCAAGCCGTTCGCCCTGCCGGCCTCGTCGGGCTTGCAGCCTCAGACGACGGTCGGATTCTTCCCGGGCTCGACCATCGGCAATTTCACGGCCGTCGAGGCCCGTGCGTTCCTCACCCGGGCACGCCGCCTGCTCGGCCCCGGTTCCTCGATGGTGGTCGGCGTCGACCTGCACAAGGACGAGAAGATCCTGGTGCCGGCCTATGACGACGCGGCCGGCGTCACCGCCGCGTTCAATCTCAACCTGCTGGTCCGCATCAACCGCGAACTGGGCGCCGACTTCGCGCTCGACCAATTCGCCCACGAGGCGCGCTGGAACGATGCGCTGGGTCGGATCGAGATGCATCTGGTCAGCCGATCCGACCAGATGGTGCATATCGGCGCCAGCTGCTTCGGCTTCCGCGCCGGCGAGACGATCCACACCGAGAACTCGCACAAATATACGCTCGACCAGTTCCGGGCGATGGCGGTCGAGACCGGCTATACGCCGCGCGCCGCCTGGACCGATGCGGCCGGGCTGTTCTCGGTGCACATGCTGGATGCGTGAACTTTAGGAGCGGACGCCCGCCAGCCAGACCGCGATTTCCGCGGCGATGTCGGTGCTGTTGTCGTCCATCATCGGCATGTGCGAATTGCCGATGATGCCGCGCTCGGCCAGGAACCAGGCGTCGTTGCGCACCCCTTGCCGGGTGAGATCGGCCGCGAAGGTGCGATAGCGGCGTGCAAGATCGATCCAGAGCGGCGTCGCATCCAGATGATCGCCCACGACCTGCAGCACCGGCCAGCCCGCGGCCGTGCCCGCTGCCGGAAAACCGGAACTCTCGACCAGCACCAGCGCCGCGATCCGCTCGGGAGAGGCGAGCGCCGCGCGTAGCGCGATCTCGCCGCCCTGGCTATGGGCGACGAGCGCCACCGACCGGCCGATCCTGTCGAACACCGCGCCCAGCGCCGCCACGGCGGCATCGTCGGTCTGACGGGGAAAGCGCGGCACCGAACCGCGGATCAGGTCGTCGAACGCCGCGGTCGGAAAGCGTTGTGCCGCGAACGGCCGGCGCATGGCGAAATCGGCCGCGGCGCCGACACGAAACAGGCTCCAGGCTTCCTCGGCCGACCGCAGGATCGGCGGTCCGGGCCAGAATTCCGTGAACGGGCACCAGCCGGCGCGGCCACGCTCGACATTGTCGACGACATAGACCGGATAGCCGGCGCCGAGGAAATCCTGCAGCCAGCCCGGCCGGCCATCCGGCGTCGCTTCCCACATGGTCCCGGTGAAGCCGCCGCCATGCAGCAGCACGATCGGCAGGTCGTGCCGGCGGTCGGCCGGCATGAACCATTGCACGTAGGCTTGCTCGATATGGAACAGGCCGTTCGGGTCCCAGTCGAAATCGACGGTCGGCGTGAACTGGATCTGGGCGATGGGCCGCCCTTCGATCCGCACCTGCCGGCCGCCGGCATAGAAGCTGCCGAACCCGGCGAGCGGCACGCCGCCCGCCGGAAGCCCGCCAAGGGTCACGGCTTCTTCAGGTAGGAACACGTGCTCTCGCTCAGCGGATGCGCCAGTTCCTCGCCCGGGATCTTCTTCACGATCTTGTAGAAATCCCAGTCCTCCTTGGACTCGGCAGGCGTCTTGACCTGGGCCAGGTACATGTCGCGGATCACGCGGCCGTCGGCGCGGATGTAGGCGCCATGGGTGAAGGCGCTTTCGATCTTCGTGTCGCGCATCTTCTTCAGCACCGCATCCGCATCGTCGGAGCCCAGCGCTTGGACCGCCTGCAGATAATGGCGCACGGATTCATAGACGCCGATCTGCAGGAAGGTCGGGCGCTTGCCGTTGAACTTGGCCGCGAACTTGTCCGACCAGGCACGCGTGCCGGCATCGAGATTCCAATAGAATGGCGTAGTCAGGTAGGTGCCCTGGGCGGATTTCAATCCCAGCGAATGCACGTCGGTCAGCAGCAGCAGCATGGCGGCCAGCCGCTGGCCGCCGGCGATCAGGCCGAATTCGTTCGCCTGCTTGATGGTCTCGATCGTATCGCCGCCGGCGTTGGCGATGCCGACGACCTGGGCCTTGGAGCCCTGGGCCTGCAGCAGATACGAGGAGAAATCCGAATTGCCGATCGGGTGGTTGGCCGCCCCCAGCACCTTGCCGCCGTTCTGCTCGATGATCGTCGTCGCATCGGCCTGCAACTGATGGCCGAAGGCATAGTCGGCGGTGATGAAGTACCAGGTCTTGCCGCCCTGCTCGACCACCGCCTCGCCAGTGCCCTTGGCCAGCGCGTAGGTGTCATAGGTCCATTGGAGGCCGTAGGGCGAGCAGTTCGCATTGGTCAGCACCGTGGTGCCGGCAGACGACGTGATGAAGATGTGCTTCAGGTCGCGCGCGACGCCCTGGACTGCCAGGCCGGCGCCGGAGTTGGGCACGTCGACGATGACGTCGACGCCATCCTTCTCATACCATTGCCGCGCGATCGTCGAGGCGATGTCTGCCTTGTTCTGATGGTCGGCGAAGATGACCTCGACCGGTTTGCCGGCGACGGTGTTGTTGAACTCCTCGGCCGCGAGGCGCGCCGCCACGACCGAGCCCTGCCCGGTCGCGTCCGACACTACGCCCGACTGGTCGTTCAGCACGCCGATCTTCACGACGTCGTTGGAAACCTCCGCCGACGCGCCTTGCGCCCAAAGCGCCGCCACGCCGGCCAGCAGAATGCCCGTAAGCTTGTTCATGTGCTTCATCTCGTCCTCCCCGATCTATCGTTCTTGAATCGCTTTGCTACCTCGTCCTTCCCGTGCAAGCGGAAAGACGCCTATTTCATCTACCCACCAGCTTGGCCGCGAGTTCGCCCGCCGCCACGATGCGGTCCGGATCCACCCCCGTCTCGATGCCGAGTCCGGCGAGTGCTTCCGCCGTGGTCTCGATCGACAGGTTGCCGCCGACGCCCGCGGTAAAGGGCGAGCCGCCCAATCCCGCCAGCGTGGCATCCAGCCAGGCGGCGCCCGCCTGGACCGCGGCCAGCGCGTTGATCAGCCCGCGCCCGCGCGTGTCGTGGGTATGGCCGCCGAACCGCACGTCGGGCCACAGGCGCCGCGCCCGGTCGAACAGGTCCCAGACCCGGTCCGGCCGTGCATGGCCGGTCGTGTCCGCCATGCCGATCTCGGTGAGGCCCATCTCGACCAGGCGGCCGACCATGTCGAGGGACGCATCCGGCGAAATGTCGCCCTCGAAGAAGCAATGGAACGCGTTGGCGAGGGCGGCACTGAAGCGGATGTTTGCCGTGCGCGCATCCGCCGCCATCCGTGCGATCTCGTCCATCGACTGTTCGGGCGTGCGATGAGCGTTCTTCTCGTTATAGGCCCGGCTGACCGAGACGACCGCCTCGACCTCGCCGACCCCGGCGGCCAAAGCCCGGTCGAGCCCGCGCGGATTGGCGACCAGGACCGACAGGCGCTGCGGCTCCGCTTTCACCGCTGCCCACAGCGTCTCGGCATCGGCCAAGGTCGGCACGCGCGCCGGATTGACGAACGACGTGACCTGCAGTTCCGACACGCCGGCCCCGACCAGCGCCCGGTAGAGTTCGAGCTTCGCCTCGGTCGCCAGCACCTTGTCGAGGTTCTGCAGCCCGTCGCGCAAGGTCACGTCGCGCAGGCGCAGGGTCGGCGGCCCACCCGTCCAGGGATTGCCCATCAGATGATCCTCCGTTGCCGCAGGTCGGCGAGATCGGCGGCGCCCAGCCCCAGCCGTTCGCCGAGCACTTCATCCGTATGCTGGCCCAAGGTCGGCCCGGCCCAGGAAACCCGACCCGGCGTCTCGCTCAATTGCGGGGCGACGCCCTGCATGGCAAGCGTACCGAACTCCGGCGTCTCGACCGAGATGATGGCATCGCGCGCCCGGAAATGCGGATCGGTGACCACGGCCGCGGCATCGTTGACCGGCCCTGCTGGCACGCCATGGCCTTCCAGCAGGCTCACGAGGTGGTCCAGGTCGTACAGCACGGTCCAGGCCGCGATGCGGCCGTCCAGCTCGTCCTGATGTTTCCCGCGCCCGCTGTGGGTCGCATAGCGCTCGTCCGCGCCCAGTTCCGGCTGACCCATCGCCTCGGTCAGGCGCCGGAAGATGCCGTCGGCATTGGCACCGATCAGGATCCAGGTGCCGTCGGCCGTTGGATAGAGGTTGGAGGGCGCCACACCCGGCAGGATCGACCCGGTGCGGCCGCGCACGGCCCCGGTGCCGGAGAATTCGCTGACCACGCTTTCGAGCACGGCCAGCACGGATTCGGTGATGGCGACATCCACGACCTGGCCGCGCCGCTCCGTCGTGGCATCGCGCGCCCGAAGCGCCAGCAGCACGCCCATCGCCGCGAATATTCCGGCCAGCGAATCGCCGATCGACAGGCCGACGCGCGGCGGCGGCCGGTCCGGGAAACCGGCGAGCCCCCGCATGCCGGCCATCGCTTCGGCGACCGAGCCGAAACCGGCACGGCGCGAATAGGGCCCGGTCTGGCCGAAGCCGGACACACGCGTCACGATCAGGCCAGGGTTCTCCGCCTTCAGCCGATCCGGGTCCAGGCCCCAGTCCTCCAGCGTACCCGGTCGGAAATTCTCGACCAGCACGTCGGCATCCGCGATCAGCCGGCGGGCCAGTTCCCGGCCCTCCGGCTGGCGCAGGTCGACGGTGACGCTCTGCTTGTTGCGCGCGATGACCGGCCACCACAGCGACTTGCCGTCCCGTTTTGCGACGCCCCATTGGCGCATCGCGTCCCCGGTGCCCGGCGGCTCCAGCTTGACCACGTCGGCGCCGAAATCGGCCAGCAGCTGGCCGCAGAACGGCCCGGCGATGAACGAGCCCATTTCGATGACTTTCAGACCCGCAAGCGGGCCGGTCGAGTCCTTCCGAGACATCCCGGATTCTCCTGAGGCGTGGGGCGAGCGCCGGCGGCGGCGATCTTCTCTGCAATTTGGTATACCAATATGGCATTCCGATGCAAGCACAGCCGTCGATCAGGCCCGCACGGCAAATCCCCTTGCCCTGAGCGACCGGCGCTCGTCGCCGATCGAATTCATCATCCGCTCCCGGCCGCGCCGCACGTGCTGGACGACCAGGACGGCAGCACCCTCCTCGTCCCGTGCGCGAACCCGTTCCAGGATGCCGCGATGTTCGGCCCAGGCGGTGGCCCGGGCGCTCTCGCTCCAGATCTCCAGCCACCGGGCCCGCGACAGGCGGGTCATGACGTCGGTGATGGTGCGGACGAAGAACGGGTTGCCCGAGAGGCGCGCCAGTGCCACGTGGAATTCGTTGCCGACCCGATGCCACTCGTCCAGCGCCGCATCGGTGGCGCAACTGTCGAGCATGGCCCCAATCGCGTCGATCTCGTCGACCACATCCCGCTCGCAGGCGATGCGCACGGACGCGCTCTCGACCGCCTCGCGAAAGGCGAACAGTTGGTCCAATTCGCGGAGATCGATCGGCGCCACGGCATAGGACCGGCCGTCGCGCGTCACCAGCCCCTCGGTTTCGAGCCGGGCCAGCGCCGCCCGGATCGGGGTGCGCGAGCCGGCAAACCGGGTCTCGAGCCAGCGCTCGCTCAACTTTTCGCCCGGCAGCAGTTCGAGCGTCAGGATCAGGTGTCGCAGCTGGCGATAGGCCTGATCCAGCTGGGAAGGCGGCTTCGCGTCGATCATGGCCTCGTCCGTCACCTCTCGGTTGTCCCGCCATGTTCTATCACGAACCGCTTTGGTATACCGCAGTAACCGGTCGTTAATCTTCCTTCAGCACGGGTGCGGTATCACAGGGTCGTTACGCGCACTTTCTAACATGTCAGTCCGACGACAATGCCAGCGGGAAGAGGAAACGGCACGATGACGATTCGGAACTTGATCGGCCTCTGCCTGACGGCGGCCGGCGTGCTGATGCTGATCCTGGGCGGCATGGTGGCGGTCACGCAATGGCGCACCGCCGGGGCGGCGGCCGATGCCCAGACCCTGGCGCGGATCATGGGCGCGCTCAGCATCCTGTCGGAGAACGGCGCGCTCGAACGCGGCGTCACCACCCTTCCCCTCGGCAGCCCGCCGGCAGCCGATGCGGCGACCCTGGCGCCGATCCAGCAGCAGCGCGCCAAAACCGATGCGGCCCGCACCGCGCTCGACACGATCGTGAAGGCCGAGGATTTCGTCGACAAGGCCCGGATCGCCGCGGCCCTGCCGGCGCTCGCGGGCAAGCTCGACCGCATTCGTGCGGCCGCCGACGCCGCGATGGCCCAGCCGGCGGCGCAGCGCCCGGCGGATGCCAACAAACGTTTCGTCACCGATATGTTCGGCATCATGGCCGATCTGGACGGCTTGATCGCCGGGACCGAGCGGTCGCTCCTGGCCCTGTCGCCGGAAGCCGGCCACTACGCCTCGATCGCGGCGCTGGGCTGGAGCTATCGCGACTATGCCGGCCGACAGGCGACCCTGTTTCTGCAGGCGGTCATCTCCGGCAAGCCCATCCCACCGGAAACCCAGCGCACGATCGCCATCGCACAAGGTCGGATCGACGATATCGAGGACCGGCTCGCGGCCCAGTTGGCGCTCGAAGGCACGCCTGCCAGCCTGCGCGCCGCCGCCGAATCGGCGCGGCAAGGCTACAAGGTCGACTTCATGGCCGTGCGCGACAAGGTCGCCCAGGCCGGCTACGGCGACGGGGCCTATCCGATCGACGGCGCCGCCTGGCGCCAGTCGACCTCGCCCAAGCTGCAATCGATCCTGGCGATCCGCGACGCCGCGATCGCCGAGGCGGAGCGTGTCGCCGATGCCCAGCGCTCGGACTCACGCCTGACCTTCGTCCTTGTCGTGGCGCTGCTGCTGGGCGCCGCCGCCGTGCTCGCCACCATCGTCCGGGTGATCGCCCGGCGGGTGACCCTGCCGTTGTCGAAACTGACCGAAGTGGTGAAGATCATCGCCGGTGGCGACCATGATCTGGCCGTGCCGATGAGCGACCGCCCCGACGAGATCGGCGCCATGGCGGCTGCGATCGCCGTGCTGCAGGAGAATTCCAAGGCGGCCGACGTGCTGGCCGCCGCGCAGGAGAGCGAGCGCGCGACCAAGGAGCAGCGCCGCCAGGTCATGGAAGGCGTCACCCATGATTTCGCCAGCTCGATCGACCGGGTCGTGACCGGCTTCTCGACGTCGGAAGCCAGCCTGCGCGCGGCGGCGAATTCGCTGACCGGGTCCGCCGCCACCACGGCCGCCGCAGCCACGGCGGTCGCGTCGGCCGCCGAAGAGACCTCCGCCAACGTCCAAACCGTGGCGGCCGCCGCCGAAGAGCTGCATCAGTCGATCGACGAGATCTCACGCCAGATGAGCAGTGCCACCGACACGTCCAATGCCGCCGTGCGCGAGGCCGCGACGACCAAGCAGTCGGTCGACAGCCTCGCCCGGGCCGCCGATCGGATCGGCGAAGTCGTGGGGCTGATCAACGGCATCGCGCAGCAGACCAACCTGCTGGCGTTGAATGCGACGATCGAGGCGGCCCGTGCCGGCGAGGCCGGCAAGGGCTTCGCCGTCGTCGCGTCCGAGGTGAAGACGCTCGCGACCCAGACCGCACGCGCGACAGAGGACATCCAGGCCCAGGTCGCGGCGATCCAGACCGAGACCGCGAAGGCGGTCGCCGCCATCGATGGCATCACCTCGACTATTGCCACCATGAGCGAGATCACCACCGGCATCGCTTCGGCGGTCGAGGAACAGGGTGCCGCCACGCGCGAGATCGCGCGCAACGTCCAACAGGCGGCATCGGGCACGCGTGAGGTGTCGTCGAACATCGAAGGCGTGCGCCAGGCCGCCGGCGAGACCGGCGCGGCCGCACGCAGCGTCATGGGCTCGTCCGACAGCCTCGCCCAGGAAGCCGACAGCCTGCGCGGCACGGTGGACCGGTTCGTCTCGACGGTGCGCGCCGGATAACCTGACACTCGGTGGCAGGTATGGAGGCGTAGAGTGGTCCTTCCGTTCAAAGGATCCGCCATGCCTGCCATTCTCGAACTGCGTCGCTACACCCTGCACGCCGGCCGCCGCGATGACCTGATCGAACTGTTCGATCGCGAACTGGTCGAGAGCCAGGAAGCGGTGGGCCTGCAGGTCGTCGGGCAGTTTCGCGATCTCGACGATCCCGACCAGTTCGTCTGGTTGCGTGGTTTCGCCGACATGCCGGGACGCGCCGAGGGCCTGGGCGCATTCTACGGCGGCCCGGTCTGGCAGGCCCATCGCGCGGCAGCCAACACCACCATGCTCGACAGCTCGAACGTGCTTCTGCTCCGCCCGGCCGGGCCGGATCGCGGCTTTTGCGATGAAGCGCCCCGGCCGACGATCGGCGCGACCGAATGTCCGAACTCGCTCGTCACCGCGACGATCTACCGCCTGCGCCGACCGGCCGACGCCGCTTTCGTGCGGTTCTTCGAGCAACAGATCGTGCCGGTGCTGGTAGAGGCAGGCGCGAGGCCGATCGCCGCCTACCAGACCTACGCCGTCGAGAACAACTTCCCGGCCCTGCCGGTCCGGACCGACCATCCGGTGTTCGTCTGGTTCGCGCGCTTCGACGATATGGAGGCCCATCGCGCCTGCGAGGAGCGATTGGCCCGATCCAAACACTGGACCTACATTCTGCTGCCGGCGCTCGCCGACCATTTCGCCCAGGTGGCCACAGTGCTGCGTCTGGCGCCGACCGCCCGCTCACGCCTGCGCTGAGACGGTGCCATAGAGCGCCGCCAGCCGGCCGGCCGCCTCCGCCATGCGCTCGCGCAGGGCCGGCGGCTCCACCACCTCGGCCTCGGCGCCGAGCCGGAGCAATTCCTGGACGGCGCTATCAATGGTCTCGATCGACAGAGTGATGCGGGTCCAGCCGTCGGCCTCGGGTGCCGATGCCGGTTCGGCAGGGGTCAGGCCGAAATTACGCAGCAGCATGAGCCCGCGCGGCGACAGGCGCAGGACGGCGCTGTCGCGCTGGATCTCCGCTTCGAACCGCCGGGTCGATGCGGTCCAATACTGGGCGAGCGTGAAATCCGCTGGCCGGACGAAATGCTGGTCCAGCACCGTCAGCTCGACGACGTTCGACAGGCGATAGGTCCGCGGGTCCTTGCCGACCAGGGCGGCCAAGTACCAGTCGCCGGCCTTGAGGACAAGGCCCAGCGGATCGATCTCGCGCTCGACGATGCCACGCCAGCTGTCGTACCGGATGCGCAGCCGCCGCTCGCCCCACACCGCCTCGGCCACGGCCGGCAGGTGGTCGGTCGGCGCGGCGCTGCGGTACCAGCCGACCGGATCGAGATGGAAGCGCGAGCTGACCCGACGGGCGTCGGCCTGCCAATCGGCCGGCAGGGCGGCCAGCAGCTTCAATTGCGCCGCAGCCATCGCATCGCCCAGCCCCAATTGCGCCGCCGGCCCGGGCAGGCCGGCCAGGAACATCGCTTGGGCCTCGGCCGCAGTCAGGCCGGTCAACCGGGTCCGCCAACCATCGAGCAATTGAAAGCCCCCGGCCCGGCCGCGCTCGGCATAGACCGGCACGCCGGAGGCGCTCAACTGGTCGATGTCGCGATAGAGCGTGCGGATCGAGACTTCGAGCTCTTCCGCCAGCGCCGGGGCACTCATCCGGCCCCGGGTCTGCAACAGCATCAGGATGGTCAGCAATCGGCTCGCCCGCATGGCGCGAGCCTAGCAGATAATCCTGACAGTCCGCGTCAGCGTTACGCGGTCGGCTGCAGCACCGTGCGGCCGACCACCCGGCCGTGGTGCAACTCGTCGAGCGCCGCCGAGGCATCCGCCAGCGGCCGGCGCGTGATTGGAATCGGTGGGATATGCCTGCTCTTCACCAGCTCGATCAGCTCTTTCAATTCCGCGAGATTGCCGACGTAGGAACCGCGGATGGTGATCGCGCGCATCGGGATCGGCGGGATCGACAGGTTGGCCTCGCCGCCGAACAGGCCGATGATGATGAGTTGCCCGCCCTTGGCCAACGCGTCATAGCCCAGCTTTACCGTCGCCGGTGCACCGACGCAGTCGATCACGGCCGAAGGGGCTCCGCCGACCGCGGCCTTCACCTGGTCGAGCGCGTCGGCGGCGCTGCCGTCGATCGCGGCAACGGCGCCCGCCTGCAGCGCCGCGGCGCGCTTGGCCGGATCGATATCGACCAGCACGGCGCGACCGCCCAAAGCCTGGATCAAGGTCGTCGCCATCAGACCGAGGCCGCCGGCGCCGACCACGACGACCGGTTCGCGCGCCAGCACGTCGGCCGGAATTTTTTTCAGCGCGCTATAGGTCGTGAGGCCCGAGCAGGCATAAGGCGCCATCAGCGCTGGATCGAGATCGCCGATGTCGACCAGGTAGCGCGCGTGCGGCACCAGGATCTGCTCGGCATAGCCGCCATGGCAATGGACGCCGAGGAAGCGGGCGGTCGCGCACAGATTCTCGTTGCCCGCCAGGCAGACGGCGCATTGGCCGCACCCGATCCAGGGATAGATCAGTCTGATGTCGCCGATCGCGACACCGGTGGCATCCGGCCCGAGCGCCACGACCTCGCCGACCGTCTCGTGCCCCATGGCCAGCGGCAGGGCGATGCCCCGGTCCTTCAAGGACAGGCGCTTGCCCTGGCCCAGGTCGTAGCCGCCCTCCCAGATATGCAGGTCGCTATGGCACACGCCGGCGGCGCGCACGCGCAGCAGCACCTCGCCCCCGGTCGGCGTGATCGCCGGATAGTCGTGGGCCGCCAAGGGCTGGCCGAATTCCTGAACCTCGTAGCGCCGCATCGCGTGTCCCCCATCGTCGCATTTTTGCGTTCGCAAGCATCGAACGACAGGTGAAGGGGCGAGGCAAGAGGGAAGATCTGCTACCGTCCTCGCCCGAACCACGGCGGGAGAGAGCCATGAACGACGAGATCCGCCTGGACGAGATCGTCGAACTCGACGAGTCGGCGCCGCCCGGCAGCAACGGCGAGCGAGCCCGCCAGCAGGCCGAGTTCCACGCCCGCGAAGTGCGCGAGCTGGGCGAGCTGATCGCGGCCGACCCATCGCGCCGGGCCGAGCGACAGCGCCATCACGAGCTGGAACTGCTGTGCCGCGAGTTGGCCGCCGCTTTCGCGTGGCTGACGCTGAAGGACCGGCCGTCGACCGATCTGGACCTGGCAATGACACACCTGCGCGAAGGCTACGAGCAGGCTCCGGAACTGGCGCTGCTGCGCGAGATCGCCGAGACGCACTACCCGCTGCTGACCCGCATCACCTACAGCCGCAGCAATGCGGTAGGCCTGCTCGATGAAACCCGGCTCAGCCTGAAACACGCCGCGCGCGGCCGGCCGTTGGCCGACGCCATGAGCGTCGAGGACGCGGACGCGCTGCTCGCCCGCTGGCTCGCAACGGCCGCAGGCATGGTGCTGACGGTTCCGCTGCTGCCGGTGCATCAGGCGATCGAATGGCTCACCCACCTGGCGACGGCGCGCGCCGGAACGGACCACGGCCGTCCGCTGGAAGATGACCTGGAAGCGACGATGTATCTGGCCCGAGGCACTTTGGAAGCGACGGGCTTCGCCTATCGCGGGCCGGAAGAGCCGGGGTATTTCTAGCGGGCGGCCGGTCGCGTCGAGGGCGAATCCGTCGTTTTTGACGGATTGTTCCGGCCGCTTGACGATCTCGCCCGACCCGCTGCCTGGTATGGTTCTGGTATTGTCCAACCCAGACCAAAAGGAACGGCGGCGGCATGGTGGCGGACGGTAATCTCTACCTGGGTGTGGATGGCGGCGGCACCGGTTGCCGGGTCCGGCTGGTCGATAGCGCGGGCCGGCACCTTGGCGACGGCAAGGCCGGCGCCGCCAACATCCGCCTTGGCCTCGACGTCAGCTGGGGCCAGATCCTGCAGGCGACGGACCAGGCCCTGGCGGCGGCGGGTCTCGATCGCGAGGCTCTGCCGCGGATCCATGCCGGGCTGGGCCTGGCCGGCATCACCGGCCCGGGCGAGGCCGCCCGCGTCATCGCCAGCGCACCGCCGTTCGGCGGCATCGCGGCCGAGACCGATGCGCATACCGCCTGCCTCGGCGCGTTCGGCGGACGCGACGGCGCCATCCTGATCCTCGGCACGGGCAGCGCCGGCTATGCGCGGGTCGGCGGCGTGTCCCACCCGATCGGCGGCTGGGGCTTCGAGATTTCCGACGACGGCAGCGGCGCGCAGATCGGGCGCGAGGCGGTGCGCGCGGCCGTCCGCGCGTACGACGGGCTCGGTCCCGCAAGCGACTTTACCCGCGCCGTCATGGTCCGGCTTGGCGGCCATCCGCCGGACGTCGTGGCCTGGGTCAATGACGCCAGGCCCGGCGATTACGGCAGCCTCAGCCCCATGACCTTCAACCATGCGACGGCCGGCGATCCGGTCGCCATGACGTTGGTCCGCCAGGCGGTCGGCCATGTCGATACTTTCGTCGATCGGCTGATGGCGCTCGGCGCGGGCCGGATTGCCCTCATGGGCGGGCTCGCCGGCGTTCTGGAGCCCTGGCTTTCGCCACGAATCCTGGCCGTGCTGGCAAAGCCGGAGGGCGACGCGATGGATGGCGCCGTCCTGCTCGCGCGCCGAAGGAGCGCGGCGCCATGACGGCGGATGGGCCGTTCGACAGCGCGGCGCTCTCGCCGGAGAACCCGCTCCCGCTCTACCAGCAACTCGCCCGCCATTTCCGCCGGCTGATCGGCGAAGGCACCCTGCACCCGGACGAAGCCCTGCCGCCGGAGCGCGAGCTGGCCGAACGGCTCAACGTGTCGCGCGTCACCCTGCGCAAGGCGTTGCAGGCCCTCGCCGAAGACGGGCTGGTCGATCAGCGGCCGCGCGCGGGCACCTATGTCCGTCGCGTCCATATCGAGCAGGCGCTGACCTTCCTGACCGGCTTCACCGACGACATGCGCCAGCGCGGGCTGACCCCAGGCTCGCGCTGGCTCGACAGGACCGTGGCGACGGCGACGCCCGACGAGGTCGCGGCCTTGCAGATCGCGCCGGGCGAGACCGTCTCGCGCCTGTGGCGGGTGCGCCTGGCCGACGGCAATCCGCTGGCGCTGGAATTGGCGACCGTGCCGACCCGCTTCCTGGCCGACCCACTCGACGTCGGCGCCTCGCTCTACAATCGGCTGAAATCGCTCGGCTACGCACCCCACCGCGCGCAGCAGCGCATCGGCGCCACCGTGCTGAACCGCCAGCAGGCGTCTCTGCTGGGCGTGCCGATCGGCACGCCGGCCCTCGCCATCGAACGGCGCAGCTTTCTCGCCGACGGGCGTCCGCTGGAGCTGATGCGTTCGCAATACCGCGGCGACAGCTACGACGTCCTGGTCGAGCTCACCCTGCACGACGGCCGCAATCAACCTTCTTCCCATCCCCAGTCGAGATCCGCATGACCGTCTCCACCCACCCGCTGCCCGCCATGGCGCTCGAAGCCGCCGATTCCGCGAACGCGGCCCGTCGCCAGATCGAGCGCTGCGGCCCGCTGTTCAAGGCGCTGGGCGCCCGGCTGCGCGCGCTGAAGCCACGCTTCGTCGTGACCTGCGCGCGCGGCTCCTCCGACCATGCGTCGGCCTATGGCAAGTATCTGATCGAGACCGGGATCGGCCTGCCGGTCGCTTCGATCGGCCCGTCCGTCGCCTCGCTGTACAACGCGCCGCTGCAGTTGGAGGGCGGCCTGTTCATCGCGGTCTCGCAATCCGGGCGCAGCCCGGATCTGCTGCGGCTGGCCCGCACCGCGCAAGCGAGCGGCGCGTTCGTCGTGTGCTTCGTCAATGACGAGGGCTCGCCGCTCGCCCGCCAGGCCGACCTGTTCATCCCGCTGTGCGCCGGCAAGGAATCGAGCGTGGCCGCCACGAAATCCTATCTGACCTCGGCGCTGGGCTTCCTGCAGCTGGCGGCCCATTGGCGCGAGGATGCGGGCCTGCTGGCCGCGGTCGAGGCGGTGCCGGACTGGCTCGACGCGGCGGCCAAGCTCGATTGGTCGCCGGCCCTGCAGCGCCTGTCGGCCATGCCCAGCTTCTACGTCATCGGCCGTGGCCTCGGCACCGGGGCGGCGCTCGAGATGGCGCTCAAGTTCAAGGAGACCTGCCGCCTGCATGCCGAGGCGTTCAGCGCGGCCGAAGTCATCCATGGCCCGCTCGAGCTGGTCCGGCCCGGCTTCGGCGCGATCGCGCTGACCCAGGCGGACCGGACGCTGGCATCCAGCATCGACACGATCCGCCGCATGGTCGATCTGGGCGCCACGGTGCTCAGCACCGACACGACCGTGCCCGGCGTGATACCATTGCCCGTACTGGACGGCCTGCCGCCGGAAGTGGCGCCGCTCGCGGCCGTGCAAAGCTTCTACATGGCGGTGCATAGTCTGGCGCAATCGCGCGGGCTCGACCCGGATGCGCCGTCCAACCTCAAGAAAGTGACGGAAACCGTCTGATGCGGCAGCTGCTGACCGGGGCGCGCCTGTTCACGGGCGAAACGATGCTGGAGGGCCATGCGCTGTTGATCGAGGATGGCAGGATCCTCGACCTGATCCCGCGCGATACGGTGTCTGACGCCCAGGTCATGGCGCTTCCGGCCGGAAGCCTAGTCGCTCCCGGCTTCATCGACACCCAGGTGAACGGTGGCGGCGGCGCGCTGCTGAACGAGACGCCGACGGTCGAGGCGGTCCGGACGATCGCCGCCGCCCATCGCCGCTACGGCACGACCGGGTTGCTGCCGACCCTGATCACCGACAGCGCCGACAAGATGCACGCGGCGGCCGCGGCTGTGTCCGCGGCCATGCGGACCCCCGGCAGCGGCGTGCTGGGCCTGCATCTGGAAGGGCCGTTCCTCAGCCAGGAACGGCGCGGCGTGCACAGCTCCGCGTTCGTTCGGCTGCCCACGCCCGCCGATATCGCCTATCTGGCCGGACTGCCGAGCGAATTTCCCGGCGGCAAAGTGCTGCTGTCCCTGGCGCCGGAAACGGTCTCGGACGCCGACATCGGCGCCCTGGCCGAGGCCGGCGTGCTGCTGGCGGGCGCCCATTCCGCCGCCAGCTTCGCGCGCACGACCGAGGCGATCCGCGCCGGCCTTCGGGGGTTCACCCACCTGTTCAACGCCATGCCCCCCGTCGCCAACCGCGAGCCGGGCATCGCCGGCGCGGCGCTGGCCTCGCCCGAGACCTGGTGCGGCATCATCGTCGACGGCGTCCATGTGCATCCGGCGATGCTCAGGCTGGCGCTGGCCGTCAAGCCGCGTGGCAAGCTGATGCTGGTGACCGACGCCATGCCCCCGCTCGGCACCGATGCCCCCAGCTTCGAGCTCTACGGCGCCACGATCCATCGCCGGGACGGCCGGCTGGTGACCGACGACGGGACGTTGGCCGGCGCCGACCTCGACATGGCCCAGGCCGTGCGCAACTGCATCGCGCTGCTGGAGCTGCCGCAGGAGGAAGCGCTGCGCATGGCCTCGCTCTATCCGGCGCAGTTCCTCGGCATGTCCGACCGGCGCGGCCGGCTCGGGTCGGGGTACTTGGCCGATCTGGTGCTGCTGGACCAGGGCGATCAAGTGCTGGGGACATGGATCGCGGGCGAGTGGCGGGCGGCGTAAGCGGCGCTCAGGCCGCGCGAACGGCGGCTACGAAGGTAGCCACGTCGCGCCGCATCCGCTCGGCCTGTTCCGACAGCTCCGTCGCCGCCCCCAGCACCTGATGCGCCGCAGCGCCGGTCTCGCCGGCTGCAGTCGACACGCCGGCGATGTTCATCGCCACTTCCTGGGTCCCGACGGCGGCCTGCTGGACGTTCCGCGTGATTTCGCCGGTCGCGGCCCCTTGTTCTTCGATCGCGGCGGCAATCGCGGTCGTGACTTGGCTGATCTCGCCGATGACGCTCCCGATGCCGCCGATTTCGACGACTGTGCCGCTGGTCGCGGTCTGGATCTGCATGACCTGGCTCTGGATCTCCTCAGTCGCCCGGGCCGTCTGGTTGGCGAGCGCCTTCACCTCCGATGCGACCACCGCGAAGCCCTTGCCGGCTTCGCCGGCACGCGCCGCTTCGATCGTGGCATTGAGCGCCAGCAGATTGGTCTGCCCGGCGATGCCCTCGATCAGCTTGACCACTTCGCCAATCCGCTGGGCCGCCTGAGACAACCCCTCGACGGAATGGCTGGTCCGGGCCGCCTGCTCGACCGCGCGTCCGGCGACCACCGACGACTGCGTGACCTGACGGCTGATTTCACCGATCGACGCCGCCAGCTCTTCGGTGGCACTCGCCACGGTCTGCACGTTGGCCGATGTCTGCTCCACGGCGGCGGCGACGGCGGCACTCTGCTGCGACGTCTCCTCGGCAGTGGTCGACATGCTCTTTGCGGCCGCACGCAGCTCAGTCGAGGACGAGGCGACCGCATCGACGACACCTTTGACGCTCTGCTCGAATTCGTCCGCCATGCGGTTCATCGCTCGCTTCTGGTCGACCGCGGCCTGCCGCTTCGCCTCGACCTGTTCGGCTTCGAGCCCCTTGGTGCGGACCAGGTTCAGCTTGAAGACCTGGGCCGTCTTGGCGATGTCGCCGATTTCATCGCCGCGCCGGGTACCGGCGACGTCGACCGAAAGGTCGCCGTCGGCCAGGCGCCGCAGTACGGCGACGATCGCGGCGATCGGCTTCGAAATGCCGTAGTGAGACAACAGATAGCCGAACGTGCAGCCGAGCAGGATGCCGAGACCGCTCGCCGCAATCAGCATCGAGCGGACGTTCTCGTAGAGCGCTTGGCCGGCATCGACCGCGGCGGCATTGTCGCTCTCCATCCCGTCGGCGAAACCCTTGAGCGTCGCCAGAAGCTTTTCCGCATCCGCGCGGCCCTTCAGCGCCTCGTTGCGGATCGCCTTCTGGGAGTCGGTCAGTTCGATCGTTTTCGACACCTGCTCGACGGTATGGAACAGGGCATCGATGTCTTTGACGTAGGTTTGGTAACCGGCATCGGCCTCGGCCAGAACCTGGAGCTGTCGCGCACCCGCCCCGTCCTTCAACTGGGCGACCCGCTTCTCGAATTGCTGGCGCAGATTGCCGATCGACTGTTTGACCGAAGCGAACGTCTCGCTGGAGGGATCGACCGCGAGGCGAAACTCCGAGCGATTGATCTGCATGATGTCCTGCGCCATGCGCGTGCCGCGCACGGCCTTGACGCCGTCTTCGCCGATCGCGTGGGCCGAGACGCTCAGCTGCTTCGTGGCGACGATCGCGATCGTCGTGGTCACGATCGAGACCGCACTGACCAGAAGGACGATGAAGAGCAGTTTCGTCTTGATCCGAAAGGTGCTGAGCATCGTTCCCTCCAGGCATTTCCGGGCCGACCGTCGCGCCGACTTGCCGTTCCATAGCAGCAGAAGCGCCTGAAATAAGTATTACCAATAGGCGCGTGCAGACGCAGGGCAGACCCGGGTGAGCGTCGTATCGCGCCCCTCGTCGGCGGCGTTGCTTCGGCGCCGCTCACACCGCCGCGAAATCCGTCGCGAACACCGTCGCCCCCTCCTCCGCTCCGCTGACCGCGCGGCGCAGCACGCCGAACAACTCGCGGCCCGTACCCTTGGCGTTGCGCTGGGCGTCGAACGTCGCCGGCGTGCGGGCGGCCAGGATGTCGGGGGCGACCAGCAGTTCGAGCGTGCCGGCATCGACGTCGAGGCGGATCATGTCGCCATCCTGGATGCGCGCCAGCGGCCCGCCTTCGGCGCTTTCCGGCGTCACATGGATCGCCGCCGGTACCTTGCCGGAGGCGCCCGACATGCGGCCATCGGTGACCAGTGCCACCTGGTAGCCGAGGTCCAGCAGCACGCCCAGCGGCGGCGTCAGCTTGTGCAGCTCCGGCATGCCGTTCGCCTTGGGACCCTGGAACCGCACGACGGCTATGACGTCGCGGTGCAGCTCGCCGGCATTGAAGGCAGCCGTCAGCTCTTCCTGGCCGGCGAACACGCGGGCCGGCGCCTCGATCACCAGATGCTGGGTCTTGACCGCCGAGATCTTGATCACCGCCCGGCCGAGGTTGCCGTCCAGCATGCGCAATCCGCCGTCCGGCGCGAACGGTTCCGCGGCCGGACGCAGCACGCCCAGGTCCAGGCTCGCGCGCGGCCCGTCGCGCCAGACCAGTTCCCCGCCCTGCAGCGACGGCTCGCGGCGATAGCGCGTCAGGCCGGGTCCGGCGACGGTCGAGACATCCTCGTGCAGCAGCCCGGCATCGAGCAGGGTCGCGATCAGGAACGCCATGCCGCCGGCCGCATGAAAATGGTTCACGTCGGCCTGGCCATTCGGATAGACCCGCGCCAACAGGGGCACGATGGCCGAGAGATCGGCGAAATCGCCCCAGGTCAGCCTGATGCCGGCGGCGGCGGCCATGGCGACCAGATGCAGCGTGTGGTTGGTCGAGCCGCCGGTCGCGAGCAGGCCGACCACGCCATTCACCACCGCACGCTCGTCGACCACGTGGCCCATCGGCGTGGGCTCCGATCCCTGCGCCGAGATCGCGACCACGCGCCGGGCGGCGGCCCGGGTCAGCGCGTCGCGCAACTCGGTGCCAGGGTTGACGAAGCTGGCCCCCGGCAGGTGCAGGCCCATGATCTCCATCAGCATCTGGTTCGAATTGGCCGTGCCGTAGAAGGTGCAGGTGCCTGGCCCGTGGTAGGACGCGGCCTCGACCTCGAGCAGCGCCTCACGGCTGACCTTGCCCTCGGCGAATTGCTGGCGGACCCGCGCCTTTTCCTTGTTGGGAATGCCCGAGGTCATCGGCCCGGCCGGGACCAGGATCACCGGCAGGTGGCCGAAGGTCAGCGCGCCCATGACCAGTCCCGGCACGATCTTGTCGCACACGCCCAGCAGCAGGGCCCCGTCGAACATGTCGTGGCTGAGGCCGATCGCCGTGCTCATGGCGATGACGTCGCGGCTGAACAGCGACAGCTCCATACCAGCGCGGCCCTGGGTGACGCCGTCGCACATCGCCGGCACGCCACCCGCGAACTGCGCGACGCCGCCGGCGGCCCGGACCGCGGCCCGGATCACGTCGGGATAATGTTCGAGCGGCTGATGGGCCGACAGCATGTCGTTATAGGCCGAGACGATCGCGACGTTCGGTTTGGGCGAATTGCGCAGGTCGCTCTTGTCGTCGGCGGCGCAGGCGGCGAAGCCATGGGCGACGTTGGCGCAGCCGAGATCGGTGCGCTGCGGGCGATCGGACGCCGCATCGGCGATGCGCGCCAGATAGGCGGCACGGGTCGGCCGGCTGCGCAGCACGATCCGGGATGTCACATCGGCCAGGACGGCGTTCAGCGAAGCTGTCATGTCAAATCTCCTGCGACCCCACGCTACCGGGCCGGTGTTACATCGGCTCGTCGTGCCAGGTGCGTCCGTCACGTTCGATCAGCGCGATCGCCGACGAGGGGCCCCAGGTCCCGGCCGTATAGGGTCGGCAGGCCTGGCCGGTCCGGGCCCAGCCATCGAGAATCGGTTCGACCCAGCTCCAGGCCGCCTCGACCTCGTCGCGCCGCATGAACAGGGTGGCGTTGCCGCGTACCACGTCCATCAGCAGCCGCTCGTAGGCTTCGGGAAAGCGCATCTTGAACGCTTCCGCGTAACTGAGGTTGAGCGCCGAATTGCGCAGGCGCAAGCCGCCTGGTCCCGGATCCTTGCTGACGAGCTGCAATTTGATGCCTTCGTCGGGCTGCAGGCGGATCACCAGCCGGTTCGCATTGAACAGGCCGGCCTCGGCCGGGAAGATGTTGAGCGAGACCGGGCGGAAGTGGATGACGATCTCGGACACCCTCTCGGCCAAGCGCTTGCCGGTCCGCAGATAGAACGGCACGCCGGCAAAGCGCCAGGTGTTCACCTCCGCCTTGAGCGCCAGGAAGGTCTCGGTGTCGCTGGTCGGCCGGCCCAGATCGTCGAGATATCCCACGACCGACGCGCCATCGATCGCACCCTGGCGATATTGCCCCCGCACGGTCGCCATGCCGACCGTCTCGGCCGTGATCGGCTTCAGGGCGCGCAGCACCTTCAGCTTTTCGTCGCGCACGTCGTCGGCGTTGAGGCTGCTGGGCGAATCCATCGCGACCAGGCACAGCAGCTGCAGCAGATGGTTCTGCACCATGTCGCGCAGCGCGCCCGACGTATCGTAATAGCCGCCGCGCTGCTCCACGCCGATCGTCTCGGCGACGGTGATCTGCACATGGTCGATCGCCGTGCGGTTCCACAGGGTCTCGAACAGGGAATTGGCGAAGCGCAGTGCCAGCAGGTTCTGCACCGCCTCCTTGCCCAGATAGTGATCGATGCGGAAGATCTGATGTTCCTGGAACACCGCGCCGACCGCCTCGTTGATCTGACGCGCCGACGCCAGGTCGTGTCCGATCGGCTTTTCCAGCACGACGCGCGCCTGCGGCGTGATGAGCGCGTGGCGCGCGAGGTTGCCGCAGATCTCGCCGAACAGGTCCGGCGCGGTCGCGAGATAGAACACGCGGATGCGCTCGGGCTGGTCGGCCAGCAGGCGCACCAGCCCGTCCCAGCCCCGTTCGGCGACCGCATCGAGCGACAGGTAGGACAGGCGGGCCACGAAGCGTTGCCAGACCGCCTCGTCGAAGAATTCGGCGGCGACGTGCTTGTCGATCGCGGCGTGCACGCGCGGGATCATCGCCTCGATCGTGTGCGCTGCGCGCGATGCGAGGATGATGCGCGATTCGCCGGCCAACTGGCCGTCGCGATCCCGGAAATACAGCGCCGGCAGCAGCTTGCGCATCGCGAGATCGCCGGCCCCGCCGAACACCATGTAATCGAACGGGGCGACCGGAATGGTCTTCATCATGACGCGAACTCTTCAACCAGGGACGGACGGAGCCGGTCGGGACGCCACCGGCTTCCCGATAGATTGCGTCCCGTGGGCCGTTGCAACAGACGGTGTGAAGAAAAAAGGGTGGCTCGAGTCCGGGGGGATCTCGGGCCACCCAAGTTTAGGAATAGAGGGAGAAGTTCTATTCCAGGAAATCCGGGCCGACCGCCGTCAGCGGCGCGGCACAGCCCCAATCCATCCTCATTGGCACCGCCGGGAAAGGCGAAAACCGGCAGAATGCCGAAAATGACAAAAATTCATCCGCGGTCCGGAAATTACCGAACCATATTTACACCAAGCAAACCCTGGCGTTCTCCCCGATCACCAAGACAAGTCGACGAGAGAGGAAAAAGCCGGAAGCAGAAGACAGTGCCCATTCCGTTTGCTATTGTCGGCAGAGTAAATTTTGCCGATCATCCCCCTTCAATATTCAAACATCCGATCGTCTCGCGAGATCTCGGCTCGGGAGGGCCCTTGATGTCACGGATACTGAACCTTGGTTTCGCCGCCATCGGCCTGTGCTGCGCCACGGCGTCGGGCTCGGCACAGACCAACCCGCTGTTCGCCGGCCGGCCGCAACCCTTTGCGCAGACCAGCGGCAAGGTTGTGGGTTTCTACCTGGATGGCGATTCGGTCGCCGACGGCTATCGGCTGGATCCGGTCACGGCCCGGAACCTCACCCACCTGCTCTATGCATTCCTCACCATCTGCGGACCTGGACAAGGCGAGGACCTCGCCAAAGCCTGTGCGTCGAAGCAGGGATTCGAACTGGCGGTCGCCGGCAAGCTCGACGATGCCGCGCTCACCCGCTATCTGGCCGAGGTCAAGGCGATGGCGCCGAAGGTGAAGATCCTGGTCTCGATCGGGGGCGCCATGGGCTCCAAGCCGTTTTTCGCCTTGACCCGGGCCGCCGCCGACCAGGCGCGCTTCGTGCAGTCGACCGTCGATTTCCTCGCCGCCCATCCGATGGTCGACGGCATCGACATCGACTGGGAATTCCCGACCGACAGCAGCCCGCAGGCCGGCGAGGCGCAACTTGGCATACCCGCCGACGGCCGGGCCTATGCCGATCTGCTGCATGCGTTGCGCACGGCGCTCGATACGCTCGGCGCCGGCCGGCGGCATTATCTGCTGACCTCCGCCGTCCTGACTTCGGCCCGGCTGACGCGGGCGATCGACTATCGCGACGCCCAGCGGGACGCCGACCTGTTCTTCGCCATGACCTATGATTATTACGGTCCGTGGGGCACCGTCGCGGGGCATCACACACCGGTCGTCGCCCCTAGGGACGAGGCGCTCGGCCCCGTCGGTATCGCGCCACTGCTGGACGCGGGCATCCCCCCCGCCAAGCTGGTCCGCGGCATCGCCGCCTATGGTCGGGGCTGGCAGGTCGGCCCGACCGGCCAGCTGATCGCGGACTATAACGGATCGGACGGATCGACGGTCTATCGCGACCTCGCGAAACGATCGATCGGCCCGGCCGGCAAGGGCATCGGCGGTTTCGAGGTGACCTACGACGCGGTACTGCATGCCTATGCGCTGTGGAATCCCGAGACCCGGGTCTATGTCGGCTATGACGATCCGCGCGCCGTCAGGGAAAAGGCGCGCGCAGCGGTCAAAGACGGCTTGGCCGGCGTGTTCGCCTGGGAATTGTCCGGCGATGATGGCGACCTGCTGGGCGCCATGAACCGGGGCGTCGGCAACCGCCCGAAACCCTAGACCGGCTTGCGCGGGGGTCCGAAGAACGACGTCTGGTCGCCATAGAAGAACATGGTGTTCGCGGTCAGCCGGCCGCTGCGCGGGTCCGGATCGTAGGAGAATTCCGCCGGAATCGTCGCCGCGTGCAGGCTGGTGCTGCGATAGAGGATCGCCCGGTTGAACACGGCATCGTAGGACGCGATCTGCTGGAAGATCGGCGTGTCGCCGCGGATATAATCGGTCGGCGGATGGGCTTGCAGTTCGGCTTTCAGCAGCGTCTCGTAGCGCTCGCGCTGGTCGACGGCCCCGCCCTCGTAGCCGGTTGCGCAATGGCGATAGAACGCCGTGCCGCCATGCGGCTTGGCATAGAGATAATGCAGCACGACGATGTGATTCGGATCGAGGAAGTCGGTGTGCGGGACCAACTGCCGCACGCCGACCTTATCGGGCCGCGTCGTCACCATGGAAAAGGTGCAGCGGCAGTCGACCACGTCGCGGTCGCTCAGCCCGAACGCTTCGGGAATGATCGAGCGCGTGAAGAAATGAACGAACATCGGATAGGGCGACGGCATGACGGCGTGCACGCCGGGATAGAGCGCCGCCGCCGGAGCGAAGTGCGCGCCCGTTGCCGCATATTCCACCATCTGCGCGGCATCGAGCAGGAAGTTGTCGATCACGACGACCGGCGCTTGCTGGTGGCCAATGTGATCGACGCGCATCCGGAAGTCTTTGTGCAGGAAAGGTCTGATGTTCATTCGATTGGTCCGGCTGAGCTTCAGATTATGGCCGAATCCGGTGAAATGGAAAAGAGGTGCTTGAGCTATGACCCAAGGCGCCCCTTCCCGTCGCTTCATGGGATACGACGGTCTCAGGAAAGACCGTCGCTCCTTTAGGCTTTAGTACTTAGCCGTAAGCTGCAGATAGAAAGTCCGACCATTGTCGTAAGTCGCACGCGGCACATCAATGCCATGTATGCTGGTTACGTAATTGTCCTTGCTGTCAGAAATATTCAGAACGTCAAGGCTGACACTGTAGTGATTGTTGATCTTATATCCAATCGCACCATCCAGCTCGCCTCCGGCATCCTGGAAGTACTTCTCGGCACGATCGATACCCTGATAAATCTGAGAATGAGCGGTATAGGCGAGATGCGCGTCGATACCGATATCGTTCTCGTAGTAGGCCGTGAGGTTGCCGGTGTGCTTAGATGCACCCAGCATCTGACGACCGCCAATGCCGGGGGTCGGAGTGTTCTGCGAGCTTTGCGCGAACGTATAGTTCGATGCAAAGCCGAAACCCCAAGCAATCGGCTGTTGCCACGACAGTTCCAAGCCCTTCGACGCACCGCTGTTGTTGGTTGGTGCGGTCACCGTGTAGGTGCTGAACAGCGGATTTGCCATCCCAAGAGGATTGGCGCGCGCCGTGGTGTTCGTGATGTTAATCGCGTTCTCTTGGATCGTGCCATCGTCAAAGGTCGAGGTCATCTGCATGTCGAATAGGCCGGCCGTCAGTGACGCTCGTGGCGCATAGTACCATTCGGCCGAGACGTCGAGATTGGTCGAACGGGTCGGCTTCAGACCCGGATTGCCTTGGGTACCACTCAGCAGCGTGTCGTTCAGTGCCGCACCGCCCGCCAATGCGTAATAGTCCGGGCGTGTCATCGTTTGCCCGGCGGAGAATCGCGCCACCACATTCGGCGACACATCATACTTTACGCTGAAGCTAGGCAGTATATCGACATAGTCTTGCGTATGATGGTTTATGAAATACGTGCCAAAAGCAGATTTGGTGTTCGCAACAACGCCAGCTGCTGCAGGGTTTGTATCGAATGTATCGATGTTATCTTTGGTCGACGCAATTCGAACGCCGAAATTTCCTTGGAAATTTTCGCCGCCGAATTTAGCCATCAAATAGCCGGCCGTCGTGTTCTCTTTGATTTTGAACGATGCGTTCCAGTAATAGCGGCCGGCAGTTGTTTGCCCTGTCGAGTTCACGAAGTTCTGAATGAGCGACTGCAGTGCATTGGGATCGACCGACAGGACGAACGGGGTCGAGATGCCAGCGCCACTACCGAAGTTGCTCGGAAATTGCCCGTTAGAAAGATTAGTCAGAACCGTGCCGCAGGCTCCGCTATAGCAATTGAAATTTTCGGCCTCGACCTCATTGCGCTCGTGCTCGGTAAACCGGATGCCTCCCTTGACAGACTGAATAAGACCATCATCGAAGTCGTACTGAACGTCCACCTGACCGGAAGCGTCGGTATCGAGCTGAGCGATATGAACTATGCCGACCCAGTCCTGATTCGAGTCGCCCATGAACCCGCCGTAGTTCGACGGATCGTTCAGGCCGACGGCGCCCGGAAAGCCGACCGTCAATGGATCGGTGCCATTCATGCCGTAGGAAGCGCCGGCACCAGTTCCGGAAGTCGTGCCATAAGCGAACTGGTCGGAGCCCCCTTTGCCGCGCGAATACCCGGCTTGAGTGTGGATGCTCAAGTTTGAAGTCGGCTTCCAGGTGCCTTGGCCATTGATATAGTAGACCTCTTCACCTGCATCCGGACGATAGATGTCGTTGATGCCCGGATTGCCCCTCGCCGTGGAGCCCGGAAAGGTCGCTGAGGTGAGGATACCGTTCTGGACGGTATATGCCGACGGTGCCACGGGTCCGGTTGTGTTGTGGCCCATGACGAAGTCATTCACATCGATGAGATCGCCCTGATTATAGTTGGGAGCGTTCAGATAGCTGTAAAAGCCGTCGAGCCTGAAATCCCAGTGGTTATTCGGTTTGAACTCGATAGCCGCGTCGCCGCCTTGACGAAGGCGCTCTTGCTCGAACAACGCATTGTTGATGATCTCAGGGTAATAAGCTCCCTGCATCCCCTTTGGAAATGGATTGGCAACGGTCGTCCCATTCGCGCCGGGCACCGTAGCAGTCGTCGGAATCTGGGTGTAGCCAAGTTCCTCCTGACCATCACGACGAAGATAGCGCTGTTCGCGAAACCCCTGAACCATCACGCCAAGTGTATTGGAATCATTCTTCCAAGCAACCAGCCCATTGAACTGCGGGCCTGCCCGATCCGCTAGGTCGGAGTATGCCCCACCGAGGGAAACTTCAGCGGTGATGGGGTCTTTGAAATCAAGTGGTGCGCGAGTGACAATGTTGATCGAACCGGCGGTGCCGCCTTCGGGCAAATCGGCTTGCGAGCTCTTGTAGACGATTGCGTGGTCGACAATTTCCGACGGGAACAGGGCGTACGACACGCTACGGCTGGATGCCGACAGCTGATCGAGGAAAAACCAGTCGCCGGTAGAGACCGCATGACCGTCGATCAGGGTCTGGGTCAACGACGGCGCCGTGCCTCGAATTTCGACGCGGTCGTTTTCGCCAAAGCCGCCGGAGCCGGCCGCTGCCGACTGGATCGTGGTAATACCCGGCAAGCGCTGCAGGGCGTCGGCGACGTTCTTGTCGGGCAGCTGCCCGATGTCGGTCGCACTAACTGCTTCCACCACGCCGTCGGCGGCGCGCTTCACGTCCATCGACTTCTGCAGCGACAGGCGGATGCCCGTGACTTCAATCTGCTCGGTGACCGGCGCCGCCGGCGTGTTGGCTACGGGTGCAGCCTGTGCCGTTTGCGTGACCGTCGATGCGTCCTGGGCGTGCGCAAGGCCCGCCACGGTCATCATCGCCATCGCACTCACGGAACCTCGAAGTAGCCTTGTCCCAGTCCACATTGATCCGCCTCCTGACATGTTCTTGGAGCCTGCTCGGCGGACGCACGGCATGGCATCGTTCGCTCCGATGCTTCACCCCCACGCACGACCCGCCTCGACGATCTGCCCACTGTTGCTGTTCCCGCACCCAGCAGGCACGAATGGCTTCAGCAGACGGCTCCCCTCTACGCCCCGCTATCCAAGCTGATCGGCGATTGGGCGAAAGGCTCAAACCGGCAGAATGCCGAAAATGACAAAAATTCGTCGCCCTATTGAAATTACCGTGAAGAGGCTTACCCGCCAAAAGGCCCATTGTTTCAAGGACCTCGGCCGGCGGGATGGCTCGATCGGCTGAAAGGTGGGCGGAGGGCCGCGCTGCCGAAATCGCGGGTCAGACCCGCTCGACCTGGCGCAGGTGGTGCTTCAGACTCGCGAGAGCCTCGGCAAGCTGGTCCCGCTCGGGACCGGGCTGCGGCGCGTTGCGCAGCACATATTCGGCGGTCCGCACCACGTCGCGCCAGCGCGGGTTGCGCGGCAGGGTCTCGACCAGCAGGTATTTGTCGAGCGTCCGCGTCTGCAGCGAGCTGCGGTCCATATAGACGCGCCAGAGCCCGCTTTCCTCGGCGAGCTCGATCTTTCCCTTGTGCTTGGTCTTCTGCCAATAATCGAGCGCCAGGGTCATGACCTCGACCAGCGAGCGTCGATAGCCCTCGCTCGCCTCGAACTCGTCGCCCAGCGAATCCGCCGGCGCCGCCGGCTCGATATAATCCGCGTCGACGGTTGGTTCGGGCTCGCCGGCCAGCGGCTCGGCGAGTGCCGCGGGCGCCGCTGCGATCTCGTTCTGGGACGGTGTCGCGGCCGACAGCATCGGCAGGATGACGCGCCCCGTGCCACGCGGCAGGGCTTCGGTCTGGCGCCAGGCGAGATAGCTCGAGGCACCGATGCCGCCGGCGCCGGCCAGGCACAGCAGCAGGAACCAGAGCCATAGGCCGCCGTCGAGCGCCGACCGGTCGGCCAGGATCAGATAGTGCCAGCCGGTTTCCGGCAGGATCGAGGGGCCGTAGGTCGCCTCGCGCACGGAGTCGGCGACCGGCGTCGCCTGGACCGGCGTGCCCTTCGCATCGAGCAGCATGATGCGCACGCCGGGGCGTTGCAGCGCCGCCAGCCGCTCGGCCAGCGCGCTCGCCGGCAGGCGGAACGCCACGACGCCTTCGACCGAACCATGCTGGATGACCGGCCGGGCCAGCAGCACGCCGTAGGTATCCTCGATCCGCTTGATCGGCGACACGACGAGGATCTTTGACGGGTCCTCGGTCTGCTGCAGCCGGGCCATCACTTCGCGATAGACCTCGGCCAGGGGCTGGTCGCGCGAGCGCGGCTGGGTCAGGTCGGCAGTAAAGTTCGAGTCTTTCTGCAACGAATAGACGACACGGCCGAAATGATCGACCAGGTAGAGGTCGTCGAACAGGGTCGACGCGATGAGGCTCTGGAAGCTGGCATGGAACCGGTCGTGCACGCTCGCGTAAGCCGGTAGCGAGGGCGGCATTTCCTGGGGTGGCTGTCCCTTGCCGTAATAGGATCGCAACAGGGCCGCCGCCCGGTCCGGATCGGGCGAGATCTGGGCGAAGGCCGGGGCGAATCCGTAATAGCGGCCAATGCTGTAGCCGATGAAACTGGTGCTGGCGAAGGCGGCGCTCTGGCTGCGCGCGAAGTCGACGATGGTGGTCAGATCATGGCCAGCCGAAGTCTCGGCGATCTCGATCTGGAATTGCGTCCGTTGCTCAATAATATTCGCCAGCACCAGCAGGGCTGCGAAAAATACAGCAATGACAGGGAGTAGCGGAACTACCGCCCTGGACGCCCGACCTTGAAGCCCCAACACTGCCCGCCCCCCGATATGCCGGCATCCGGGATATGATTTTGACGATTTTGTCGTAACATCGATCAAGCCGATTCGACTCACGCCTGTCAAGTTTCGGAAGAAACGAACTTGGCCCGAGATGCCCATGGCTCGGTCCCTCGCCTCTTCCGCCCTCGTTCCCCGGTATGCGACATAGGATCCACGCCACCCGTCGGCCGCTGGCGCATTCGCGGCCCCGCCGGGGCGAAAGCACCCTTCGCCCGATCCGGTCCCATGGCTATAAGCCTTTGACGCGGCGAACACACCGTCACGAAACCGTCAATTTCGTTCATCGAACAACCGGCACTTGATCGGACCCGGCGCTTGCCGCTTGTCTCGTGGGGTCCGAGGAACGAGTTCGTCGGCCCGATATCGATCAGAGCGAGTGTGAACCCATGTCCCGAGCTCCGTTGGCCGTCGTCTTCGGCACACCCGGCCCGAGCCTGACCGCCGATCAGCGCGCCTTCTTCCGCGCGGCCGACCCGCTGGGCCTGATCCTGTTCAAACGGAACTGCGAGACGCCCGACCAGGTGCGGCGCCTGTGCGAGGATTTCCGGGACGCGGTCGGCCGGCACGACGCGCCGATCCTGATCGACCACGAGGGCGGGACGCATCAGCGCATGGACCCGCCGGTCTGGCCGGCCTTTCCGGCCCCGGCCCGCTTCGGCGAACTGTATGCCCGCGCCCCGGCGCGCGCGCTGGTCGCGGCCCGGTTGAACGGCCGGGCGATCGGCACCCTGTTGCGCCAGCACGGCATCACCGTCGATTGCGCGCCGCTGCTCGACGTGCCCGTCGCCGGCGCCGATCCGGTAATCGGCGACCGGGCCTTCTCCAGCGATCCGGAAGAGGTCTCGCTGCTCGCCGACGCGTTCGTCGAGGGCATGAAACTCGCCGGCGTCACGCCCATCATCAAGCACATCCCCGGTCACGGCCGGGCCATGGTCGACAGCCACAAGGAACTGCCGACGGTCGACGCACCGCTGGCCGAACTCGACACCAGCGATTTCGTGCCGTTCCGCCATCTGGCCGCAGCACCCTGGGCCATGGTCGCCCATATCGTGTTTCCGGAGGTCGACCCGGTTCGTCCGGCGACCGTATCGCCGCTGGTGCTCGACACGCTGATCCGCGGCCGCCTGGGGTTCCAGGGCGTGCTGATTTCCGACTGCATCTATATGGAGGCGCTGGGCGGCTCGCTGCCGGACCGGTGCCGCGCGGTTCTGGCATCGGGCATGGACATCGCGCTGTCGAGCCACGGCGACGTCGACGAATGGGAGGGCATCGCCGCCGCGGCCCGGCCGTTGAGCGAGGCGTCGCTCGCCCGCCTCGCCGGCCGCGCCGTGCCGCCGCCGTCCGAGCCGCTGCTCGACGTCGGGGAGGCGGTCCGCGAGATCACGCGACAGCTTGCCGCGTGAGCGCTGCCGGGCGGTCGCGAGACTGTGGGAAAAGCGACGGAAATCCGGCTTCCCCTGACGAAAACAACGAGTTTGCAACCTAGCCGCCATGATACCAGCCATGACAGGGTCTTGCTCAAGGCGGGACGGTCCGACAGGGCCGGCTGCCGGAGGGCAAAAATCCGGGGAAGGACCCCGATGATCAGAAAAATCATCGCTACCGCGTTCGTTGCTTTGTTGCCGGCGTCGGCCGTTGCCGAATCGAACCTGACGATCGTGGCCAGCCTGTCGACCGGCTGGGTGCGGAACTTCAACCCATTCAACGAGACGACGCGGCTGCACAGCGTGCGGGACTTCGTCTACGAACCCCTGGTCGTCTTCAACGCGATGCATGGCGGCACGCCCAGCTTCCGCCTGGCAACGGACTATAATTATTCCGGCAACCTGCTGAAGCTGTCCTTCCACCTGCGCGACGGCGTCGAATGGTCCGACGGCCATCCGTTCAGTGCGCGCGACGTGGTGTTCACCTTCGAAATGCTGCACAAGCGGCGCGAACTCGACACCCAGAACATCTGGGATCGCATCTCCGCCGTCGAGTCGCCCGATCAGAATACGGTAGTCTTCACCCTGAAGCGGGTGAACACGAACATCGCATTCGAGATCGTCCGCGTGCCGATCGTGCCCGAGCATATCTGGAGCAAGGTCGCGGACCCGGTGACGTTCACCAACGACAACCCGGTCGGGTCCGGCCCGATGACCGAGATCCGGCGCTTCACCTCGCAGATCTACCAGCAGTGCCGCAACCCGCATTATTGGGACGCCCAGGACCTGAAGGTCGACTGCCTGAGCTTTCCTCAGGTCGGCACCAACGAGCAGCTGCTGACCGCGGCGGCGGCCGGCGCGATCGACTGGTTCGGCGCGTTCCTGCCGGACATCGAGCGGACCTACGTGGCGGCCGACCCGGCGCATTTCCGCTATTGGTTCCCGCCCGGCGGCACGGTGGCACTCAACATCAATTTCGACAGCCCCGATCCCGGCAATCGGGCGGCGTTCCGCAACGTGAATTTCCGGCGCGCGGTCAGCATGGCGATCGATCGCCGGGCGATCGTCGACATCGCCGGCTACGGCTACCCGACGGTCAATGAATATGCGAGCGGGCTCGGCCGGACCTACCAGAGCTGGACCGACCAGGATGCCGAGAAGGAATTCGGGCAATACGCCCATTTCGACAAGGACGCGGCCCGGGCACTGCTGGCCGAAAGCGGTTTCCACGACAAGGACGGCCGCGGCTTCGTCGCCAATCCCGACGGCACGCCGATCAGCTTCACCATCCTGGCACCGAACGGCTGGACCGACTGGGTCAACTCGACCGAGCTGGTTGCCGAGAGCCTGAACCAGATCGGCATCAATGCCCGGGTCTCGACGCCGGAACCGGCCGCCTGGACGCAGAAACTGATCACCGGCTCCTACGACATGGCGATCAACGGCTACCTGACCGGCGAGACGCCCTATCGCTCGCTCGACATGGGCTTCCATTCGCGCTTCGCCGGCAAGACGCGCTTCGCCGCGACCCGCTTCGTCGATCCGGAATTGGACCAAGCGCTGGATGCCTTCATCTCGACGATCGATCCCGCCGCCCAGCGCCAGGCCATGAACAAGGTCCAGATGATCCTCGCGGCCAACACGCCCTACGTGCCGCTCTATTCCAATCCGATCTGGTACGAATACGACACCAAGCGCTTCAAGGGTTGGTTCAACAGCGACAACCCGGTCGCCCGGCCCGACGTCTTCGACGGCACGCCGGAACGGCTGCTGCACCTGCTCGCCCTCGAGCCCGTGAAGCCCTGAGCCCCGCCATGCCGTCTTTCATCCATCCGCGCGCCGGGCACGCCATGCTCCCGCTCCGCGTCAGCGCCGGAGCCCGGTGATGGTGTTCCTTCTTCGCCGACTGGGATTCTACGTCGCGGCCTTCATCGCCGCCGCGACGTTCAATTTCCTGATCCCGCGCCTGATGCCGGGCAACCCGATCGACACGATGTTCGCCCAGTCGGGCACCGTGCTGCCGCCGGAAAGCCTGGAGGCGCTCAAGGCGACCTTCGGCTTCCTCGACGTGCCGCTGCCGATCCAGTACCTGCATTACCTGGGCAGCGTGTTCACCTGGGATCTGGGCCTGTCGGTCAAGTTCTACCCGCTGACCGTCAACCAGGTGCTGGTCCGGGCGCTGCCCTGGACCCTGCTGCTGGTGCTGACCTCGTCGCTCACCGCCTTCACGATCGGCTCGCTCGCCGGCACCCGGGCCGCCTGGCGGCGCGGCGGCGCGTTCGATAGTTTCGGTGCACCGGGCGCGCTCATGCTGCAGGCAGTGCCGCCGCTCGTCACCTCGCTCCTGGCGCTGTCCCTGTTCTCGATCAGCCTGAAGTGGCTGCCGACCGGCTTCGCCTGGGATCCGATGCTGGACCTGACCTGGTCCTGGGCCTCGGTCTGGAGCGTGCTGTACCACGCCGTCTTGCCGGTCGTGACTTTGGCGCTGGCCCAGATCGGCGGCTACCTCGTCACCATGCGCAACAGCATGATCAACCTGCTGGGCGAGGACTACATCACGCTGGGCATGGCCAAGGGGCTGACCGATCGCCGCCTGCGCCTGGTCTATGCCGCCTACAACGCGCTGCTGCCGGCGCTGACCAGCTTCGCCATGAGCCTGGGTGCCGTGTTCGGCGGCTCGCTGGTGACCGAGGTCGTCTTCAACTACCCGGGCCTGGGATACACGCTCTACGAAGGCATCACGTCCCGCGATTATCCGCTGATCCAGGGCCAGCTCATGATCATGACCCTGGCCATGCTGAGCGCGAACTTTGCCGCCGACCTGCTCTACATCATCGTCGATCCGCGCCTGAGGAGGGCCTGATCATCCACGCGATCTTTCAGGCCCTGACGAGCAACCGCAAGGCCGTCGTCGGCCTCGTCATCGTCTCGCTGTTCGTACTCGTGGGCCTGATGGCCCCGCTGATCGCGCCAGCCGGCCCGAACCAGCGGGTCGCCCGGCCCCACGAGCCGCCGAGCGCCGAACATGTGCTGGGCTCGACCCGCATGGGCCGCGACGTGCTGGCCCAGACCATCCACGGCACACGCACCTCGCTGATGGTGGGCTTCATCGCCGGCCTCGTCGTGACCGTGGTCGGCGTCGCGGTCGGCGTCACGTCGGGCTATTTCGGCGGCCGGATCGACGAGGCGCTCAACCTCCTGACCAACGTCGTGCTGGTCATTCCCAACCTGCCGCTGATGCTGGTGCTGGCCGCCTTCGTCGGCGAGGCGGGACCGCTCACCATCGCGATCATCATCGGCGTCACCGCCTGGGGCTGGGGCGCCCGCGTCACCCGGGCCCAGACGCTCAGCCTGCGCCAGCGCGACTATATCCGCGCCTCCGAGCTGTTGGGCGAGCCCGCCTGGCGCATCATCCTGGTCGAGCTCTTGCCCAACCTGGTCTCGATCATCGGCTTCAACTTCATCGGCAGCGTGCTCTACGCGCTGATCACCGAGGCGACGCTGGAATTCCTGGGTCTGGGCGATCCGCTGGCCTTGAGCTGGGGCACCAACCTCTACCATGCCCAGGAAACCTCGGCGCTCAGGGTCGGCGCCTGGTGGGAGATCGCGGCGCCCAGCCTGGCGCTCGTCATCTTCGGCAGCAGCCTGTCGCTCATCAATTTCGCCGTCGACGAGATCGCCAACCCGCGCCTGCGCACGCTCCGCGTGCCGAAGCGGATCCTGGCGGCGCTCCGGCCGGTCGGCGCGGCGGAATGACGGTCATACAGATGAACCAGGCCAAGCCCACCTCGCTGCTGAGCGTCCGTGAGCTGTGCGTCGACTACGCGTCGCGCCAGGGCCTGAAGCGCGCGGTCGACCGCGTGTCGTTCGACGTCGGCGCCAACGAGGTGCTGGGGCTCGCCGGCGAATCCGGCTCGGGCAAGAGCACCGTCGCCTATGCCATCGCCCGGCTGCATCGCCCGCCGGCCTTCATTACCGGCGGCAGCATCGTGCTCGACGGCACCGACGTGCTGAAGCTCCAGGGCGAGACGCTGCGGCAATGGCGCTGGCGCGACGTCAGCATGGTGCTGCAGAGCGCCATGAACGCGCTCAACCCACTGCTGACGGTCGCCGCACAATTCGCCGACCTGTTCCGCGCCCATGGCATCCGGAACAAGGCTGAGATCCGCGAGCGCAGCGCGGAATTGCTGCGCATGGTCGGCATCGCGCCGGATCGCCTGCTGGATTATCCCCACCGGTTTTCCGGCGGCATGCGCCAGCGCCTGGTGATCGCCATGGCGCTCGCCCTCAGCCCCAAGCTCATCATCATGGACGAGCCGACGACAGCCTTGGACGTGGTGGTGCAGCGCGAGCTGCTGGAAGAAGTGACCGTCCTGCGCCGGCGCCTGGGCTTCTCGATCCTGTTCATCACCCACGACCTGGCGCTGATGAGCCAGTTCTGCGACCGCATCGGCATCATGCTGAACGGCGATCTGGTCGAGATGGGCCCGCCGATGCAGATGGTCGAGGCGCCGCAGCATCCCTATACGCGCAAGCTGTGGAACGCGATCCCGCCGCTGCACCCGTCCGAGATGCCGCCCCGGCGCGTCCTGGAGAACACGCCGTGACCCAGCCCATCCTGGAGACACGCAAGCTGGGCATGGTCTATCGCGGCCATCGCGACGTGGCTGCATTGACCGACGTCAGCTTCACACTCCATCGAGGCCGCGCCCTGGCACTCGTCGGCGAATCCGGATCGGGCAAGAGCACCTGTGCCAAGATCCTGACGCGGATGGTGACGGCGACCGGCGGGCAGATCCTGTTCGACGGCAAGGATGTGACCAGGCCGGGCAACCGGCGCGAAGTGCTGGCCTATCGCTCCCAGGTCCAGATGGTGTTCCAGGACCCGTTCGCCGCCCTCAATCCCGCCCATGACGTGCGCCATCACCTGAGCCGGCCGCTGGCGCTGCACAAGCCGGAACTGGGCCGCGGCGAGAGAGAGGACCGGGCGGTCGAGCTGTCGATGATGGTCGGGCTCGACCCCGTCGAGACGCTCGGCAAATATCCCCACGAACTGTCGGGCGGCCAGCGCCAGCGGGTCAACCTGGCACGGGCCATGGCGGTCGATCCGTCGGTGCTGATCGCCGACGAGCCGACCTCGATGCTCGACGTGTCGATCCGCCTCACCATCCTCGACATGTTCAAGCCGCTGAAGCGCGATCGCGGCATCGCCATGTTGTACATCACCCACGATATCGCGACCGCGCGCTACGTGGCCGAGGAGACGGCGGTGATCTACGGCGGGCGCATCGTCGAGATCGGCCCGACCAGCGCCATCATCGACGCCCCGCGTCATCCCTATACCCGCCTGCTGCTGGCCGCCGTGCCGGAGATCGGCCGGCCGTTCGGCGCGACCGACGCCAGCCTGGTGCGCGAGGCGGATCGGGTTCGCGAGATCAGCCGCGAGCCGGGACGGCTCAGCGAGGTGGCGCCCGGCCATCTCGTGCGCGAGTGCTCGGCCAGCCACATCTAAATCCCGGAGAGAGAAAGATGCGTCGTTACACCCTCGCCCCGATCGCCGTGGGATTGCTCTGCACGGCCTTTGCCGCCCAGGCCGGCTCGGTCAGCTGCGCCGCCTCCGCCTGCACCGACAGCTTCGCCACGGCCCGCTATGCGCCCGCCCATTGCCCGGCCCCGCCCGAGGTGCCGCACCTCAAGAGCGGCGACAAGGCGACCTACGATCATTCGGTCGCGCTGGCGAAAGCCTATTCGGACGCGGCCTCGGCGCGGATGAACTGCATCATCGACGAAGCCAACACGGATGCCACGCAGCTCCAGGCCGCGATCAAGGCCGGCGTGAAGCAGCAGCAGGATGAGGCGCAGGCCAAGCTGAGCGCGCTGCAGACCGCGCTCAACAACCTGCCGCGCCATTAGCCCTTCGGCAGCGGGAAATCCCGCCGACGAACGCGCCGGGCTCTTTTCGCGGCAGAGACTGACCCCGCAGTCTCCCGCGACGCTCGCGCGAGGAACGCCCGTGCCCTCACCGGCACGGGCGTTCTCATTTTCGCAGCCGGGTCGGCAGGGGCAAGACTGCCGACCGGCAGGAATGGCCCGGCAATTTTTGCCGATCTGCCCGCTTCGCCCCACCTGCTTTTCTATTAAGCGTCTGAGAACGCAAGAAGCGTTCCGCGGCCGTTGGATTGCTCCTGGCAAGAGGTCCCGCAACCTCTTCGTCCACGGAGGGCCCTTCATGAGCGTCAGTAGCCTCTCCCAAGCCAACGTCTTTCAGCAATGGCAGCAGCTGCAACAGCAGCGGCTCCAGGCTGAACAGGCGGCGGCCGCGGCGAGCAGCAGCTCGTCCAGTACCAATACCAGCAGCAGTAGCAGCGACGGCAGCAGCTCCATCATCGGCAGCCAGTCCGGTGCCGTCGCCCCGCCCGCCTTCTTTCAATTGCTGAACATCAACTTCCTCTCCGGCCTCTCGACCGACAATTCGTCGAGCGACAGCACCGATGGGACCAGCGCCAGCAGCGCCTCGACCTCCGCCAGCAGCACCGACAGCACGAAGTCGACGAAGCTGGACAGCGAGCTCGAAGCCCTGCTGGAGGCCCTCGCACCACCTCCACCACCCCCAACCCCGCCAGCGGTCGATCCGACGAGCGCTTCGAGTTCGGACAGCTCGAGCACCAGTGCGACGACCACGGCGAGTTCGAGCAGCGACAGTTCCTCCGCCAGCACCACGACACTGGCAAGTGGCCTGCAGTCCCTGCTGGCCCAACTGCAGACCGACATCGCAGCACTCCAGAACGGGGGGACGTCCGGCAGTGCCAGCACGACCGCCAGTTCGACGTCGAGCAGCACGAGCCAGACCGCCTCCGCCTCGACGGCAGATACGCAACAGGGTGTCGGCGCGCACAACCATCACCATCGCCATCACGTCGATTCCTATGCCCAAAGCCAGCAACTGGCCGGCACGACGGATAGCGCCAGCTCCAGCGATTCAAGCAGCTCGTCCGGCGACGGCAGCCTGATCAGCGATATCGTCGCCTAAAGGCGCGACACGGGTTCAGCGACGGCAGGCCGTCCAAAGGACGGTCCGGCCCCTCACCTGCTTTCCAAAGCCTGGCGATCCGCCTACCTTCGCCGCCATCCCCGGCGAATAGGACGGCCCGATGCTGTACGTGCCCACGCTGCTGCAGGCGATCGACTTGATCGGCACCTTCGTATTCGCCTTGAGCGGTGCGGTCGCCGGCGTGCGCCGTGGGCTCGACCTGTTCGGCGTGCTGGTGGTCGCCCTGGTCGCGGCCGTGTTCGGCGGCATTACCCGCGACATCCTGATCGGCGCGGTGCCGCCCGACGCGATCCTGCATCCGCACTATATCGTACTCGCCGCGGCCGCCGGCCTGTTCACCTTCCATTGGTACCCGCTGGTCGCGCGCTTCACCTACCCGGTCCGCCTGTTCGACGCGGCCGGCCTCGCCCTGTTCGCGGTGACCGGTACGGAAAAGGCGCTGCATCACGGCCTGGACGGCCTGTCGGCGGCATTGCTGGGCGTGGTCACCGCCATCGGCGGCGGCGTGGTGCGCGACGTGCTGCTGGCCGAGGTGCCGGTCGTGCTCCGCTCCGACATCTATGCGGTGGCGGCCCTGGCCGGCGCGCTGGTCATTGTCGCCGGCGACCGCCTCGCCCTGCCCGAGGCACCGATCGCGCTGGCCGGTGCCGCCCTCTGCTTCGGCCTGCGCATGCTGGCGCTCTACCGCGGCTGGCAGCTGCCGGCCTCGCGCTGGCACGTGAAGAGCGGTCCGTAAACCTCCGGGGTTCGAGCCTGTGATTTTCGCACTCCCCGGGCCCGCGGCGTTCAGGCTTATTCAACGATCATCGGCTCTTGTACTTCCGAGCGGCCGCACACGTTTTTTTTGCGGCTCGATCTTTGAATTTGGGACACGGATATTGATCAAGCGGTTCATCATCGCCGGCGCCTTCATCCTCCTGGCGCCGCTCGTTCTGGCATGGGAAGGCGTCTGGTCGCCCTATGGCAGCCCGGCCCTGCTGCAGACCTATCACTACCTCTTCGTCTGGCAACCGCTGATCGCCGGCCTGCTGGCGATTCTGGCCGCCTGCATCGCCCTGGAAGCCATCCTGCGCTCGACCCAGGCGACGACGCAGGCGACCTTGCATGCGGCCCATGTGATGGCGCGCGCGACGATCGAGGCGGCCGAGCGCACCGTCACGGCCGCCGGTGCCAAGGAAACCGCGCGCCAGAAGACCAGGGACGAGCGGGATCGGCAGGAGCAGATCGATATCGCCCTCGACGCGATCAACAAGCTGTCGGCCCTGACGAAATGCCTGCCCGCCGCCGTCGAAGAAGGCGAGCCACAGTTTCTGGTCACCGCCGCAGCCGCGTTGCCAGGCCTCTCGACCGTCCGGCTCAACGGCGTCGAAATGCGAATCCGCATGCTGGGTGCCGGGATCGCCAAGGATTTCGCGGACATCGAAGGCTGGGTATCCTCGACCATCGGCGACCGCGACACGCGCCGGGACCGGGCCGAGTTCCGGAACGCCGCCGTGCTGAAGCGCGAGGAAGCCGAAAGGCTGAAAGAGAAGATCCAGGGCAAGCTGCGCTTCGGCGCCTGAGCGATATTAGTTGCGCGACAGGTCCCAGTAGATATTGCAGGTCCTGTCTGTATTCAGTGACGAGGTTCCCGTGATGTGGCCGTCCTGCATCTTGCCGTTGAACAGGATCGTCTGGCCATTTTCCCGAAAGGCGAGTTTGACGGTCCCGTTCGGCGCGATGGTGCCGATCAGGAACTTGTTCTCCTTCATGCCATAGTCCGATCGGGCATTTCCCGCCTCGTCGACATCCATGACGAATTCATGGACGCCCAGACTGCAGATGCCGGTCTGAAGCGTCGTATAGCCGGCATAGCGCCCGGCAATCGTTGGAGCCGCCGGGGCATTGCCGGGCGTGGTCGCACCGCTTCCCGTCGGATAGGAATGGCGGATGAACAGCCCGGCGAAGATCAGCAGGGCAATGGATGCCAGGATGACGAGCGCGAACACCAGGTAGGAACCCCAGGTTTGCGCGGATTTTGCGGCGGCCATCGAACCAGGATCCATCGATATGTGACGAGTTCGGGCCGAAATCCCCAGCATCGGCCCCTTTTCGCCCCTAGAAGACCATCCCTCGGAAATGATTGTCAAAGGTCAGCGCGGCGGCGCAGGTCCGATATCGGCAGATCGGCGGGCTCTCGATGCCCGATGGCGGGAAGCGGCCGGCGCGCCATGCGCCGGCCCTTCTCAGTCCTTCCAAGGATCGAACTCGGCCGAGCCGGCCATCGCCACCGCGAACGGCCGCAGCGTGTGCAGCACCTTGACCGATCCGCCATGCGCAGCCAGGACCTCCGGCAGTCGGCGATAAGCCATCGGGCTTTCGTCGAGGTCGCCCCCGGCCAGCAGCACGCCGCGCTCCTGCAGCCAGGCATCCATCTGCGCCTGGGTGAAGGTGCGCTTGGCCTGCATCCGACCGAACAGGCGGCCGGCGCCGTGGACGGTCGAATAGAGCGCCGCCTTCGCCTCCTCGCTATCGACACCTTCGAGGATGACGCAGTCATCGCCCATCGACCCGCCGACGAAGCCGCGCTGACCCGGGAACGCCGGCGTGGCACCCTTGCGCACCACCCACAGGTCCCGCTCGACCCCGCCGACGACATGCTTTTCGCGCCAGGCGTAGTTGTGGTGGTTGTGGACCCTATCGGTGATCTCGCCGCCGATGATCTGGCGCACGCGATCGACGACCCACTCGCGGCCGGCGTAGCTGTAGCGGCCGGCCAGTTGCATCGCGGCGATATAGCGGCGCCCGATCTCGCTGTCCTCGTCGACCACGGCCGGCGCGACGTTCATGCCGTCCTTGCCCCCGGCGGCCTTCAGGTAGCGGGTCGCGCTGGTGTGACCGAGGCCGCGGCTACCGAAATGCACACCGATCCAGACGAAGCCAGCCTGGTCGGTCAGGAGGTCGACATAATGGTTGCCTGATCCGACCGTGCCGAGCTGGCCGACAGCCTTCTGGCGATAGGCTTCCATGTCGCTCGCGCGCCAGGCGTCACCATCGTCGAACAGCGCGTGTTCGGCACCCTCGGCATTGGTCCGGCCGATCCCGAACGAGATGACCTTCCGGATGTCCTGCAGAATCGTGGCGGCGTTCTCCCGGATGTCGTCATAGCGGGTGTCCAAACGGACGGCCATGTTGCCGCAGCCGATATCGAAGCCCACGCCTGAGATGCTGATCTGCTTCTCGTAGGCGATGACGCCGCCGACCGGCTGGGCATAGCCCAAATGGCCGTCAGCGCAGATCACGCCGGCGACGCAGTTGCCGACCTCCATGCAGGCGCGCATCTGGTCGATCGTCTTCTGATCGTGCTGGCCGAAGACCTTGAGCGGGCTGTTGGCGAATTGCGCCGACTGCGGTGCGATCGGCGCGACGGGCTCCTGGCGCGCCTGGGCAAGCGCCACATCGCGCGCTGCGTCGAGGAAGGTGCACCAAGTCGGCAGCGGTCGGGCGCCCGGCCGGTCGATCTTCGCATCCGGATCGAGTCCGGCGGCCGTGGCGAGCAAGCGTGCCCGGTCCTGGTAGGGATCCGGCCGACGCATCTTCGGCTCTTTCGGGATGTCTCGGGTCTTCGTCATGGTCGTTTCTTCTTCTGATCTCGACCGGCGTCGCCGCGCTGGGCGGTCGGCGCCGGTCCGTTGATGCACTATGCCTGCAGCTCGGCCTGCCAATACAGGTACGAGCCGAAGTCCTCCCGAAGATCGTTCGGCAGGAACTCGAGCCCGGCCCGCAGCAGCTCCGCCGACGTCGGGCGGCGAGGATCCTTGAGCGGACGGAGACGCCCGTCCTTCCGGATCACGCCGCGGCGACCGGAGTGATTGGCCTCTTTATCCGCCTTCTTGCCGTTGCAGCCGAGGCAGGCGGTCAGGATGTTCGTCCAGGTCGTCTTCCCGCCCTTCGAGCGCGGCACGAGGTGATCGAACGTCAGCTCCGATGCTTCGAACGGCTCCCCGCAGTATTGGCAGCGGTACCGGTCGCGCAGCAGGATCGACCGGCGGCAGAACTTCGGTTCGCTCGACACCGGAGCGTATTGCTTCAGCGCCACGACCCTGGGGATCGCGATCTCGGTCGTCGGCGAGCGGAACACGGCGTCCCAGTTCTCGACCACGGCCACGCGATCGCGGAATAGCGCATGGACGGCATCCCGACCGGGGATGAGCGACAGCGGCCAGGTCGACAGCGGTTGATAGTCGGCGTTCAGAACCAGGCATTGGTATTGTCTTCGGACAGCAGCCTCTTGCGGCCAACGAGCCAGGGCGGACATATCGACCTCCGAGATGGTGCCGGCAGGAGGAATCGAACCTCCGCCGCCTGCTTACGAAACAGGAGCGCTGCCACTACGCTCATGCCGGCATGGTGCGCCCTGCTGGAATTGAACCAGCCTCCCCGAGTTAAAAGCTCGGTGCTCAGCCGATAAGCCAAGGGCGCGATGGTGCCCCGCCCCGGATTCGAACCGGGACCGTTACTCGTTTTGAGCGAGCCGCTTCTGCCGATTGAGCAAGCGGGGCAAATTGGTCTTCCCGCCCGGGGTCGAACCGGGATCTCTGGCTTCGGAGGCCAGGGCTCTATCCATTGAGCTACGGAAAGATCTGGTGGCCCGTGCAGAAATCGAATCTGCCCAAGCGGGTTTAGAAGACCCGCGCCGTCCCAGCGGACGGGCCGAATTGGTGCGCTGGGCGGGACTCGAACCCGCATGCTCCGGTTCCGTAGACCGGCGCTAATCCAGTTCAGCTACCAGCGCATGGTGCCGCGTGCGGGGATCGAACCCAGCCTCATCGGAGTGAAGTTCCGACCGCCTCACCAGAAGCGTAACGCGGCATGTTGGTAGGCCGTGACGGTGCCGCCCCGCCGACATCCTGTTTGTAAGACAGGCGCTCTACTGCTGAGCTAACGGCCCTGAGAAATGGTCGGGAATGTCCGATTTGAACGGACGACCCTCGCGCCCCAAACGCGATGCTCTGGCCAGGCTGAGCTAATCCCCGATGAATGGCGCCCATGAGGAGAGTCGAACCCCCGCATGCCGGCTTAGGAGACCAGACGCCGGATCCGCCAGCATGGGCAAGATGGTCGAGATGGCGGGATTCGAACGCGCATCCTCCCCGTCCCGAACGGGGCGCTCAACCGTTGAGCTACATCTCGATACTGGCGCCCGTGATGGGGATCGAACCCACCTCGTCAGATCGACAATCTGATGCCGTCACCAGACCGCTACACGGGCAAAAGGGGGCGCCGCGCTCACTGCTCTCGGACCTATGCGAGCGCGACTGAACCGGCTTTTTGCCGCCGGCTGTTGGTGGGGATGGTGGGAGTCGAACCCACATAGGACCGCTTAAGAGGCGGGACCGATGCCTTTACGGATTACATCCCCGTGATCTGGTCCTTCGGTGAAGAATCGAACTTCACTCTGACGGTTATCAACCGCCTGCACTGCCACTGTGCTACCGAAGGAAATTGGTGGGCGGCGGACAGAATCGAACTTCATGCCCGGAGGCGGCGGGTTTACAGCCCGCTGTCGGCACCAGCCAACGATCGCCGCCCGTGAAACTGGAGCTCCGCATCGGGATCGAACCGATGGCCTTTCCTGCGCCAGAGGCCGCCCTGGTTGACCTTCCGTGAATTGGTGCCCTGGGTCAGATTCGAACTGACACTGTACGCGTTCTAAGCGCGCCGCCTCCTGCCGTTGGGCTACCAGGGCTTGGGGATGGTTGGTGCCCCGTGCCGGTTACGATCCGAGCCTGCCCACCGTGAGAGGGCGATGACCTCACCAGAAGTCGAACGGGGCGGTTGGTTCGAGGCCCAGGCTCCGACCCTGGATTTCAGCGTTCAAAGCGCCGCGTCCTGCCATTGGACGAGCCTCGATCGAGTTGGCTCCAGGCCTTGGGATCGAACCAAGCTCTCCGGTTTCAGAGACCGGCGTCCTCACCGTGAAGACCATCCTGGAATGAATTGGGGTGGCGTATCGGTATCGATCCGATCGAAGCCTGAGTCACAGTCAGGCGGGTTCGCCTGCTCCCTCACGCCACCATCGACTTGGACGATCGCTCCGGTACTGCCCCGGTTAAACCGCTTTGCAGGCGGCTGCCGCTCTATTCTGGCTCGCGATCGAATTGGCACCGGGGGAAGGAATTGAACCCTCTTCCGCAGTTTTGGAGACTGCGTTGACGCCACGTCACCCCGATATGTTGGCTCCCATCCCAGGTACCGCCCCTGGCGATCTCCGATTAACAGTCGGGTCCGTTCGCTTGCTCGGTCGATGGGAACAATGTTTGGAGCGTCCAGTCGGATTCGAACCGACATTCTCAGGTTGGAAGCCTGATGCCCTACCCTTGGACGATGAACGCATGGTGCCTCCCCGCCGGATCGAACGGCGTCCTCCGGTTCTTCAAACCGGCGCGCGCACCAGCTACGCCAGAGAGGCAATTTGGTTGCGGAGGCTGGATTCGAACCAGCGGTCTGCTGCTTATGAGACAGCCGAGGACGACCGGGCTCCTCTACCCGCAATGGGACCAGCGAGACGAGTTGAACGTCTGACCTGACCGTTATGAGCGGCCGGCTCTACCGTTGAGCTACGCTGGCGAAATTGGAGCGGACGACGAGAATCGAACTCGTGTCGGCGCGATGGCGCCGCGCTGCTCGACCATTGAGCTACGTCCGCAATATTGGTGGAGGCGCGGGGAATCGAACCCGCGATCATCTGCTTGCAAAACAGAAGTCCTACCGTTGAACGACGCCCCCGATATTGAAAAAGCTGCTGCGGGCCAACGGCACTCGAACCGGGGCTTGCACCGATCTACCGCTCGCCGTTGCCGGCGTATGAACACAAAAAACCTCTCCAGGCTGCCCTGAAGAGGTTCGGTCGCTTTCGCTTCCTGGGTGCTTTCGGTCAGCTCAAACTGACCTCCTCGCACCGAACCTCTTCGACTGTCGCCCACGTACCCTGTTGATTTTCCCGCAGGCCTTTGCCCATGGGGAATCGTGAGGCGGTATGCGCGGGCGACCGATAGTCGGACCCGACGCACGCAATGAGCTTCGGCAGCGCGCGCTGGGCGGCTGCTGTGGTCTCGGTGGATGGGCGGATCAGGTTCATCATGGTGATGACACTCGTACGCGATATCGGAACTATTCGTCAATCGGAATCTTTCCTATGTAGGATGTATTTTTACGAGCAAGGGTACTCGCGTGGCGTGACTGGCCGACGGTCGCGGAATCGGGAACTCGTTGGTCGCCTTGCCGGGATAGGTTTCCGGCACGTCAGTACCAGCCTATGAGAGCGGCGGCGGATGGGCGTTGCTTTCGGCCATCGCCCCGGTCTGCACCGCCGCGGACGCGAAGAACGCGACCGCAGCGGCGCCTGTCAGGACCGAACTGAGGTGTCGTCAGCGGCGCGCGAGCAGCAGGCCTACGACCACGCCCAGCACGCCCAGGGCGACGAGACCCTGCACCGACCGGTTACCGGCCAATTCCTGCACGGTATCGACGGTTTCCTCGTACCCTTCGCTCAACGTCTTGCGCACGCGCGGGGCATGCTCGCGAACCTGGCGACCGGCTTCGTCGCCCAGGGCAACGACACGATCATGCAGCTTGTCGGTCGCATCCTTGAACGCTGACGACATCGCGGTCTCTTCCATGGCAGGTCTCCTGAGGGTTGCCCGCCTCAACCCGGGACCGCCGGTCTCGTTCCACGGCTTACGCGCGCGCTTCAGCATCGATGCGGGCGCGCTCGACGGTGATGAGATCGCCGAGCCGCTTCACGCCCTCGACGATCTGGTCGCGCGACGCCTGGGAGAAGCTGAGCCGGATGGTGTTGCGGGCGGCGGCACCGGTATAGAACGGCGCGCCGGGCACGAACGCGACGCGATAGTCGCTGATCGCCTTGGCCAGCAGGTCGGCTCCGTCGAAGCCCGACGGCAGTTCGAGCCAGACGAACATCCCCCCGTCCGGCTTTACCCAGCGCACGTCCTGCGGCAGATGCCGCGTCAGCGCCTCGACCATCCAGCCCTTGCGTTCGGCATAGGCATGACGGTTGCGGACGATCTGCGCGTCGTAGGTTTCGACCGCCAGCCGCTCCATCACCATCTGGTTGAGGGTCGAGACGTGCAGGTCGGAGGCCTGCTTGACCAGGACGAGCTTGTCGATCACCCCGCCCGCGGCACAGATCCAACCGATGCGGAGGCCGGGCGCGAACACCTTGGAAAAAGTCCCGCAATACAGCACGCGGCTCGCATCGATCGAACCGGTCGCATCGCAATCGAGCTTGAGCAGGCTCCCGTTGCGCTGCCCCTCATGCCCGAGGTCGGCATAGGCCGCGTCCTCGAGCACGGCGACGTCGAGCTCTCCCGCCAGGGCGAGCGCCGCAGAACGTTGATGGCGGCTCAGGGTTCGACCGGTCGGATTGGCGAAGTCCGGGATGAGATAGGCGAGCCGCGCACGCACGGCGTCGCCGTCGGCCAGATCGGGCACCGACGCGCCGGTGTCGTCCAGGACCAGCGGACGCAGGTCCGGCTCGTAGGTGCGGATCGACTGGATGAAGCCCAGGTAGGTCGGCCGTTCGGTCAGCACGATGTCGCCCGGCGAGACGAACAGCTTGCCGATGAGATCGAGCGCCTGTTGCGACCCCGCCGTGATCAGAATGTTATGGGCCGAACATTCCACGCCGCGCGTGTCGCGCATGTAGCCGGCGATCCAGGCGCGCAACGGCCCGTAGCCCTCGCTCACCGAATATTGCAGCCCTTCCGCCGCTGACGTGCCGGCGCCCAGGATCGCGCGCAGGGTCGCATCCACCCGCTCGGTCGGGAACAAGGCGGCGTCGGGAATGCCGCCGGCGAAGGAGATGATGTCCGGCTGTTCGAGGAGCTTCAGCAACTCACGGATTTCAGACGCTTTCATGCCGTCGGCACGACGGGCATAGAGATGGGCGAGCGGGTCGGGCTGAGACTGGGTCATGGCACCCCGAAGGGAAAAGGTCCGATGGATCCTCGATATCCTATCGACACCCGGCCCTCAACCACCGTCGCCGCCGGGGCGCCCTGCAAGGATCGGGGCCGACGAGCGCGACCTGCGCCGGGGAACTGCTGCGATCCCTGCCGGGCGATCGCCGCCTGCTGACGCGTTCCAGAACAGCCTCGGTCAGAGCAGCGGGGCCTTGTCCACCGGCCGATCCAGCAGTCGCTCGACGGTGGAGACCAGTAATTCGACGCTCAGCGGCTTCTCGAGCGCGGCACCGGCGCCGAGGGACATCGCCAGGTGGAGGTAGTCATAGTCGCCGACCTTGCCGGCCAAGCGGCGCCCGGAGATCGCCAGGATCGGCAGCGAAGCGTCCTGGCGTCGGATCGCCATGATCGTCGCCAGCCCCTCCTGCACCGGCATCACGATGTCGGTGATCACCAGATCTATTTTCGCGCCGTCGAAAGCCTGCATGCCGGCCAAGCCGTTCAAAGCCGTCGTCACCGAATGGCCATGCTCTTCCAGCACATTGGAAATGAAGAGAACGGCAGAGGGATCATCGTCGATTACCAATATGCGCGCCATCGCGTCGATGACCTCGTCTCTATGCGCCGCCAACTGTGTTCGGCGCCGGATTTCTTACTTCTCGCCTAGAGGCTGATCTTTCGAGAAAACCGTGTCAACCGTTCCGGCGCCGCGTCGAATCTCAAAAGAAAAGCGACACCCGTTTCCGGATGTCGCTTCTTTTCGCGGCTAAGGGGTGCGATGCACCCCGAAGCTTAGGCTTTAGGCGGCGAGGCTGCCGCGCTTGTTCTGGCGGCGGAAGCCCAGGAAGCCGAGGCCGGCGAGGCCCGCACCGAACAGGGCGAGCGCGCCCGGCTCCGGAACGGCCGACGCGTTGGCCGAGACTTCTTCGACGACGTTGAAGATGTAGGTCTGGCCGGCGGTCACGGCGAACGTGTAGGGCGAGCCGGCGAAGGACTGCGGCGAGGTGCTGCCGTCGGTACCGGTCGCGCCGAGCACCGTGGCGCTCACGCCGTTGGAGCCGAGCGCGGAGTAGCTCGTGCTGCCGACCTGGAAGGACAGGGCAACGTGAGCGTTCGCAACCTGCGCGTCGTTCGTGGAGTTCGACGTGTTGGCATAGACCTCATAGAAGCCCGCGACCGTCAGCTTCAGGATGGCGTTCTGGCTGGCCGTGAAGGTGAACTGGGTCTGGGTGTCGGTCTTCGCCTGGTTGGCGTTGCCCTGGGTGCCGTTCAGCAGGTTCAGCTGGGTCGTGGCGATGGCGTTGGTGACGCCGCCCGTCAGCAGCGAGCCGGTGATCGACGAGGT
>NZ_DASZBY010000084.1:0-9835 GCF_035943795.1 Aliidongia sp.
GTGCGACATAGATCATGGTATGGCCGAAATCGGCATAGTGCTGCAATCCCACACCGAACAGGGCGCCAGCGAAATCGTCCGGCCAAGCCGGCTGCGCCAGCGCCGCGCGCAGCAGCCCGACGGCGGCCGCCTCGTCTTCGCGCTCGATTGCGGCCAGGAAATCGGCGGCATTCCAGGGCACGGCGTTCGTTGCGAAACCGAACCGGTCCTCGGATCCGGCGACGTCGTCGGCGATATGGCCCAGGATCTCGCCGAGCGCCATCAGCCGGACGTCGGCGTCGAGCCGCCCGTCGTCATGGATCCGCAGCCAATCGGGTGCCGCGGCAAAGGCATGGGTCGTGCCGTATTCGAGCCGGTCATGGGCCCAGACGAGTGCCGCCCGCACGGCGCCCGCCGGGTCGGCGCCGATCCGTCCGAGCCGTGCAGCCTCGCGCACCAGGCGCTGCTGATCGCGATCCCCCAACGCCTGGATCAGGCCGTCCAACACCTTCCGGGTCTGCTCGGCCACCGGCGGCTCGACCAGCTCGAGCCAGACACGGCCGGCCTCGATCCGCACCGGATAGCGGCGCAACCGGTCGCCGCCGACCAGGGTCTCACCGCTTGCCAGATCGAATTTCCAATTGTGCCAATTGCAGGTCAGGGTGCAGCCCTGCAAGGTGCCCTCGCTCAGCGGGTAGCCCTCGTGCGGGCAGCGGTTCGCCGTGGCGAACAGGCCCCGGTCGGTGCTGGTGAGCAGGATCTGGCGCCCCTCGACCCGCAGCACCAGCCGTCCGGCGGCCGCGACCGCCGCGAGGTCGGCCACATCGATCCAAGCCATGATGCCTCCTAGTTCCGCGATTGCGGCCGCACCCGGTAGGCGCAACGCCGGGCGCCCGCCGGGATATGGTCGATCCGCACGATTTCGGCCGCATCACCAAGCGCGGCCGCGAAAACCCTGAGCTCCGAGCGGCACAGATTCTGGCACCGGGTCGCGGCGATGCAGATCGGGCAGTGGTTCTCGATCAGCATGAACGAACCGTCCTCGACCGCACTGACCTCGGCCATATAGCCCTCTGCCGTGCGCGTCTCTGCCAGGATCGCGAGCTTTTCGCCCAGGCTGCCCGCGCCGGCGAGCCGCGCCCGATAGGTAGCGAGCGTCTGGACCTCGCGATGGTCGATCAGCTGGTCGAGCCCGGCATCGCCGAACACGGCGGAAACGGCCGAAATCAACTCGAGCGTCAGGCCCGCATGGTTTTCGGGAAACCGGCGATGGCCGGCATCCGACAGGCGCCAATGGCGCTTGGGACGCCCGACGGCCTCGCGCCGATCCTCGAAGGCGACGAGCCCGCCGGCAGCAAGCCGGTCCAGATGCTGGCGTATGGCCACGGCTGTCACCGCCAGGCGGGCGGCAAGCGTCGCCGCCGTCTGCGGACCGGTCGCCTTCAAGGCATGGAGCAGGCGATCGCTGGTGCGATCCGGAAGATCGTTCGTCATGGCACGACGATAGGACGGGCTATTTAGAAAGACAATACTTTCTATATAGCCGTTGGCGTGCCTATCGCGGCTGTGCGATGTCCGTTCCGCCCAGGAACATGCGGTTCCAGGTCGGCGTGATCAGGATCTCGTTAATCGTGACGTGGGGCGGCATCTCGGCGACGAAGCGCACGGACCGGCCGACATCCTCGGGCTGCAGCATGCGGCCGATCTCCTCGTCCGACGGCGGCACCGGTCGGCCCTTCAGGATCGGCGTCGCGACCTCACCGGGACAGATGGCAGTGGCGCGGATCCCGTTCATGCACTCTTCCAGGTGCAGCGACATGGTCATGGCGACCATGGCGTGCTTGCTGGCCGTATAGGCGGCACCGGTGAAATAGACGTGATCCTTGCCGGCCCAGGACGCGACGTTGACGACCAGCCCGTCGCGCCGTTCGCGCATGCCCGTCAGCACCGCCTGGATCGCGTAGAACGTGCCATTCAAGTTGGTCTGCAGCACCCGGTCCCACGCCTCGGCGGTCAGGTTCTTGAAGAAGCGGTTGGGCGCGTTGATCCCTGCCGAATTGACCAGGATGTCGATCCGGCCGTGGCGCGCCTCGATCGCGGCGCCGCCAGCCGCCACCTCGGCCTGGATCGCCACGTCGAGCGGCTCGACGTCGGCCGTGCCGCCAGCGGACTTGATCTCAGCGGCGACCGCGTCGAGCGCCTCGCGTCGCCGGCCCGAAACCACGACCGTGGCGCCGGCCGCAGCCAATTCCAATGCCGACGACCGGCCGATGCCGGTCCCGCCCCCGGTGATCCAGGCGATCTTGCCCTCGAGCGTTGCCATGTCCGCGTCTCCCACATCCAAGATTGCCGGAGCATGGCTTGGATGTGGGAGGCGGGCAAGCAGCCGGGGCGCCCCGCCCCTTATGTCTTGGAGATCGGCCGATGGCAGGCGCGGGTTAGCGCCAGAACCCCTCGATCCAGAAATGGCCGCCGGGACGGGCTTCCCAATGGCCGGCGACCCATTCGTGCCGTTCGCGCGGCGGGCGGACGTAATGGCCGCGGATCCAGCGGTAACGGTACCCGTCCCAGCGCCAGAAGCCCGGTTGCCAGACCGCCGGATAGGGCGGCGGCGGCGGCACGGCCTCGACGCGCAGCGACGGCGGTGCGGTCGGAACCAGCACGGCGCCGGGCGGTGGCGGTGGCGGAGCATAGCCCGGCGGCGGCGGATATCCCTGGGCCAGGACCGGCAGAGCCGACGACAGGCCCGCAAGTAGCAGGGCGGCAGACAGAACCGCACGCGTCACGTTCTTCGGCACGATGGAAACCCTTTCGCATCACTGGAGCTCGACTGTACGAGAGGGGGCGGCGTTTCCTCCCCACCCCATGACAACGGCGGCGGAGCCGCGCCCATTCCCGATCACGGCCAAGGGGATGCCGGAATTCGAACGCTGCATTCCGCGAACAATCATTGCGCCCGGCCGCCTGCCGCGTGCTAAATGGAGCCTTGGCGCCTCCAGGCTCCCCGGGCGATTGACTTGGTCCGGACCCCGCTCTATGTCTCGCTGCAGTGCATCAGACGTTCTTGCCTGCACCGTCGAGACCTCTGAAGGCTTCATTTTTCGAGGCGTTCCCATGCCGATCGCAAACCGCCCCTTGTCACCTCACCTGCAGGTGTACAAGCTGCCGCTCACCGCCCTCATGTCGATCAGCCACCGCGGCACCGGCATCGCCTTGAGTGCTGGCACGCTCTATCTGGTGTGGCAGCTGCTCGCCGCCGCCAGCGGCCCCGACGCTTTCGAGATCTTCCAGGGTTTCGCCGGTTCCTGGCTCGGCCTGCTGGTGTTGTTCGGCTGGTCGGTCGCGCTGTTTTATCACCTGTGCAACGGCATCCGGCACCTGTTCTGGGACGTGGGCATGGCCTTCAGCAACGAGGCAACGGACAAGGCGAACCGCGCCGTTCTGATCGCGACCGTCGCCCTCACCATCGTCGCGTGGGTCGCCGGTCTCGGCACCTGGGGAGGCAAGTAAATGGCGGAGAAGATGCGGTCGCCCCTCGGGCGCGCCTACGGCCTCGGATCCGCCCGCGAAGGCGCCAAGGACTGGTGGGCCATGCGGCTCTCGTCCGTGGCGCTGGTGCCGTTGACCCTGTGGTTCGTGATCTCGGTCATCCGCAACGCCGGTGCCGATTACGAGACTTTCGCGGCCTGGGTCGGCAGCCCGCTTCCGGCGGTCCTGCTGGTCGTCACCATCGCGGTGACGTTCCACCACGCGGCCCATGGCCTGCAGGTCGTCATCGAAGATTACGTCCACGTCGAATGGCAGAAGCTCACCTTGCTGATCGCCGTGAAGTTCGGCTGTGTCCTGCTGGCCGTCGCGGGCATCTTCGCCGTCGCGCGCATCGCGTTTGGGAGCTGAGGGGACCATGGCCCTGTCCTACAAGATCATCGATCATTCCTACGACGTCGTCGTCGTGGGTGCCGGCGGCGCCGGTCTGCGCGCGACGCTCGGCATGACGGCAGCCGGCCTCAAGACCGCCTGCATCACCAAGGTGTTCCCCACACGCAGCCATACGGTCGCGGCCCAGGGCGGCATCTCCGCCGCCCTGGGCAACCTGGGCGAGGACGATTGGCGCTGGCACATGTACGACACCGTCAAGGGGTCGGACTGGCTGGGCGACCAGGACGCGATCGAATATATGTGCCGCGAGGCCATTCCGGCGATCATCGAGCTCGAGCATTTCGGTGTGCCCTTCTCGCGCACGCCCGACGGCAAGATCTATCAGCGCCCGTTCGGCGGCCACACGACCGAGTACGGCAAGGCGATGGCCAAGCGCGCCTGCGCCGCCGCCGACCGCACCGGCCATGCCATCATCCACACGCTCTATCAGCAGTGCCTGAAGCATAATGCCGAGTTCTTCGTCGAGTATTTCGCGCTCGACCTGATCATGGACGAGGAAGGCGTGTGCCGGGGGGTCATGGCCTGGGACCTGGCCGAGGGTACGCTGCACCGCTTTCGCGCCCATGAGGTCGTGCTGGCGACCGGCGGCTATGGCCGCGCGTATTTCTCCTGCACCTCGGCGCACACCTGCACCGGCGACGGCAATGCCATGGCATTGCGCGCGGGCCTGCCGCTGCAAGACATGGAATTCATCCAGTTCCACCCGACCGGCATCTACGGCGCCGGCTGCCTCGTCACCGAGGGCGCGCGCGGCGAAGGCGGGTACCTGACCAATTCCGAGGGCGAGCGCTTCATGGAGCGCTATGCGCCGTCGGCGAAGGACCTGGCGTCGCGCGACGTGGTCAGCCGCGCCATGACGCTGGAGATCCGCGAAGGCCGCGGCTGTGGGCCGGAGAAGGATCATATCATGCTCCACCTGGAGCATCTGGATCCGAAGGTGCTGCACGAGCGGCTGCCGGGCATCTCGGAGACGGCGAAGATCTTCGCCGGCGTCGACGTCACCCGCGAGCCGATCCCGATGCTGCCGACCGTGCATTACAACATGGGCGGCGTGCCGACGAACTATCATGGCGAGGTAGTCCAGCCGACCAAGGACAATCCGGACGCGATCGTGCCCGGCCTGATGGCGATCGGCGAGGCGGCCTGCGTCTCGGTCCATGGCGCCAACCGCCTCGGCACCAACTCCCTGCTCGATCTGGTCGTATTCGGTCGCGCCGCCGCCCATCGCGCGGCCGAGCTGATCAAGCCGAACACCGCCCACAAGCGCCTGCCGGACAATGCCGGCGAAGAGGCGATCGCGCGGCTCGACAAGATCCGCAACGCATCGGGCAAGACCAAGCCGGCCGAGATCCGCCTCGCCATGCAGAAGACCATGCAGGCGAATTGCGCGGTGTTCCGCACGACCGACGTGCTGAACGAGGGCGTCACCAAGATCCACGAGATCGCCGACCAGATGGCCGACCTGTCGGTCACCGACCGGTCGATGATCTGGAACACGGACCTGGTCGAGGCGCTGGAGCTGGACAATCTGCTGGCCCAGGCTGTCGTGACGCTGCATTCCGCGGCCAACCGCCAGGAAAGCCGCGGCGCCCACGCGCAGGAGGATTTCCCGAACCGCGACGACAAGGAGTGGATGAAGCACACGGTGGCGTGGCTTGACGAGAAGAACGCCGTCAAGATCGACTACCGGCCGGTGCATCTCTACACGCTGACCAACGAGATCGAGGTCTTCCCGCCCAAGGCGCGCGTCTACTAGGCGCCGCTGCCGAGAGCGAGAGACCGACCGGGACGACCCAGACCAAGAGGACCATCTCAGATGGCTGAATTTTCACTGCCGGCGAATTCGAAGGTCAAGGAAGGCCGCGTGTTCAAGGCGCCGGCCGGCGCCAAGCGCGTCCGCTCGTTCAAGATCTACCGCTGGAGCCCGGACGACGGCCAGAACCCGTCGCTCGACACCTACGAGCTCGACCTCGACGCGTGCGGCCCGATGGTGCTGGACGCGCTGATCAAGATCAAGAACGAGACCGACACGACGCTGACGTTCCGGCGTTCCTGCCGCGAGGGCATCTGCGGTTCCTGCGCCATGAACATCGACGGCACCAACACGCTGGCGTGCCTGAAGCCGATCGAGGATTGCTCGGGCGACGTCAAGATCTACCCACTGCCGCACATGCCGGTGATCAAGGACCTGGTGCCGGACCTGACCCACGTCTATGCCCAGTACCAGTCGATCAAGCCGTACCTGCAGGCCGACAGCCAGCCGCCGACGCGCGAGCGCCTGCAGTCGGTCGAGGAGCGCGACCAGCTCGAAGGCCTGTGGGAATGCATCCTGTGCTTCTGCTGCTCGACCAGTTGCCCCAGCTATTGGTGGAACGGCGACCGCTACCTCGGTCCCGCCATCCTGCTGCAGGCCTATCGCTGGATCGCCGACAGCCGCGACGAGAAGACCGGCGAACGGCTGGACGACCTGGAAGATCCGTTCAAGCTCTATCGCTGCCACACGATCATGAACTGCACCCGGACCTGCCCGAAGGGGCTGAACCCGGCCAAGGCGATCGGCGAGATCAAGAAACTGATGGTCCAGCGCAAGTTCGCCTGACGCAATCGCTGCCGTCGTAGCGAAAGGGCTCGGCCTCGCGAGAGACCGGGCCCTTTTCGTTAGATCGGCCGCTTCAACGTCTCCGCGCGATCGAACACCGGCTCGTCGCGCGGCTCGCCCGCGACCGGGTCGATCGCTTCGCCGTCGTCATCGAGCTCCGGCTCTTCGTCGGCTTCCGCCAGATAGGGGTTGGGCTCTTCCGGCATGTCCTCCGCCGCGTGGCGGACCATTTCCGCATTCTCGTCCAGGCCATCTTCGGTCTCGACGGCGCCGGTGCCGGACAGGTGGACGTTCGTAACGTCGCTCGCGGGACGGCCACCGCCGCTCTTCTCGCGGATTTCCTCCTGGTCGATGCTCGGCTGGTCCTCGTCGGTTGGCAGAAAATCTCGATCCGGTTGCGCCATGAACTGTCTCCTCGGGGCCGAACGGGCTCCCGTTGCAACAGGACAAGCACGGGGTCGGTTCCCGCGACGAGCAGCTATCGGGCACCGGCCTGCCGCGACAGGGCCAGCGACAGGCCGAGTGCCACCATCAGCGCGCCCGAACCCTGGCGCAGCCGGCGAACCAGTCCGCCCCGCGCCAGCCTGTGCCGAACCGCCGCCGCGCCGAAGCTGACCAGCACGTCGACGGCGGTGTTGAGCGCCACCGAAACGAGGCCCAGCACCATGAACTGCTGCGCCACCGAACCCTGGGCGGGCTCGACGAACTGCGGCACGAAGGCCAGGAAGAAAGCGGCGGTCTTGGGGTTGGTCGCCTCGACCATGATGCCCTGGACGAAGGCGCGGCGGGCGCCGCAGGAGCCGGTCGCCGGGCTTTCCGCCACCCGGGCCGAGCGCCAGGTCTGCACGCCCAGATAGACCAGATAGACGGCGCCCATCAGCTTCAGCACGGTGAAGGCCGTGGCGCTGGCCATGACCAGGGCGGAGAGGCCGATGGCGCCGGCCATGACGTGGACGAGGCCGCCGAGCCCGGTGCCGAAGCTCGACGCGAGCCCCTCGGACCGGCCGCCGGCCAGCGCGCGGCCCGCCACATAGAAGATGCCGGGGCCGGGGGTCAGTGCCACGACCAGGGCGGCGCCCAGGAACCACAGGAAATCCGTCGGCATCCGCAGGCTCCCTCAGCTCTTGCGCAGCCAGACTTCCTCGACCGAATGATCGCGGCTCTTGCGCAGCACCAGGTTGGCGCGGCCGCGGGTCGGCGCGATGTTCTGGCGCAGGTTCTCCAGATTGATGTCGCGCCAGATCTCGTGGGCGCGCGCCAGCGCCTGCTCTTTCGGCATCTCGGCATAGAAGCGGAAATAGGCGCGCGGATCGTTGAACGCGGTCTCGCGCAGCCGGGCGAAGCGGTCGAGGTACCAGCTTTCGAGCTGGTTTTCCGTCGCGTCGACATAGAGCGAGAAATCGAAGAAATCCGAAACGAACAGCCGCGATGGCTTGGTCGGCTGCGCCTCGCCGCCCTGCAGCACATTCAGGCCCTCGAGGATCAGGATGTCTGGCCGGTCCACGATCTGGGTCGCGTTCGCCACGATGTCGTAGGTCTGGTGCGAATAGGTCGGGGCGGCGAGGCGCCGATTGCCGGCCTTGAGGCGCGAGACGAAATCCAGCAGTTTCTTGGTGTCGTAGCTTTCCGGAAAGCCCTTGCGCCGCATCAGCCCGCGCGCCTCGAGCGTGGCGTTCGGATAGAGGAAGCCGTCAGTCGTCACCAGATCGACCTTGGGATGGTTGGGCCAGCGCGACAGCAGCGCCTGCAGGATGCGCGCGGTCGTGCTCTTGCCGACCGCGACGGAACCGGCGATGCCGATGATGTAGGTCGAGGGCCGGACGTCCTGGCCGAGGAAGCTTTCCTTGACCCGCTGCAGGTCCTGGGTCGCCGAGACATGGAGGTTGAGCAGGCGCGACAGCGGCAGATAGATCGCCTCCACCTCGTCCAGCGAGATCGCGTCGTTGATGCCGCGCAGGCGCGCGAGATCCGTCTCGCCGAGCGTGAGCGGCGTCGACGAGCGGAGCTCGGCCCAATCTGCTCGGTCGAACCGGTCATAGGAGCCGGGCGGCAGCGGATCGGCGGGAAGCGGAACGGCAGCGGTGGAAGACGACATCAAGCGGATGCTCGCGAACGCGGCAACAATGCGGCCATATTGCATTGCAAACGGGCGAATGTCCCGATTCATGTTTTAGAAGCCGCGCACGCGTCCATTGGGGGTTGAAGGAGGCATGCCGGGCCCCCACCAACGTCCTCCCGTCACGTCCCCGCAGGCAGGATTCCACTAGCCCTCTTGCGGGGGATAACGGAGGAACCGTGCCCGCCTACCGCAAATTCAGCATAGAGACAGACCCGTCGCTGTCGATCTCGCGGATCGCGTCGGCCAGCAATCCCGCGATGGACAGGCGGCGGATCTTCGTGCTGTGCACCTCGTCGGCGCCTGGGCGGATGCTGTCGGTCGCGATCAATGCTTCGAGTTTGGAATTCTCGATCTTCTCGATCGCACCCGGCGACAGCACCGCATGGGTGATGCAGGCGATGACCGACTTGGCGCCGGCGTCGAGCAAGGCGGCCGCGGCATTGCACAAGGTGCCTGCCGTGTCGACGATGTCGTCGATCATGACGCAATGCCGGCCTTCGACCTCGCCGATGATGTTCATGACTTCCGACACACCGGCCTGGGGACGCCGCTTGTCGATGATCGCCAGATCCTGGGGCTTGCGCCCGGGGCCGGCGTCGTTGGCGAGTTTGCCCAGCAGCCGGCGGGCGCGCACCACGCCGCCGATGTCGGGCGAGACGATGGTGATGCCGTCCACCGCCTTGCCCCACATGCGCTGGATCTCGGCGGCGAACAGCGGCACCGCTTCCAGGTGATCGAGCGGAATGTCGAAGAAACCCTGGATCTGGCCGGCATGCAGATCGAGCGTCAGCACCCGGTCGACACCAGAGGCGGCGATCATGTTGGCGGCGAGCTTTGCCGAGATCGGCGTACGCGATCCGGTCTTGCGGTCCTGGCGGGCATAGCCGAAATAGGGAATGACCGCGGTGATCTGGCGCGCCGAACTGCGCTTCAGCGTATCGGCCAGGATCAGCAGCTCCATCAGATTGTCGCTGGTCGGCCGCGAGGTCGGCTGGACGATATAGACATCCTCGCCGCGCACGTTCTCGTGGATCTCGGCGAACAGCTCCTGGTCGGCGAAACGCTTGATCGATGCCTCGACCGGCGGCAGGTCGAGCGCCTTCAATATGTCCCGTCCAAGCTCGGGATGGGCGGTGCCGATAACGATCTTCATGGTAGTTCCTCGGGCGCGCCGGCGAGCGGCGTGGGGATCTCGCCCA